>CAXBKC010000247.1:0-6273 GCA_963975615.1 uncultured Oleiphilus sp. | reverse complement strand
CAGAATAAAATCTAGCTGAGAGGTTTAGTAGATGAGGTTGGTTCGGCGCTTACAAGCTTATTGATAGCCTTACCGGTATCTATATTTCCATTAGTCTCGATCTTTAAGGGTTTCATCAGACCATATTCACTTTTTTTAAGAGGCTATTTTTTATTGGTAATTGGTTTATGTGTTTTTATTGAGTGTGCTACTCCCTCATTCATCATGCAGTACGACCTCAAACCCAATTTCTTGTTTGTACAGTACTTAAAATATCCTAAAGAAGTATTTGGTATGTTATCTAAGGCATACTTATTAGAATTTGTGATAGGTACCTTGTTTACAATATTCGTCATCTTTTTATTAAATAAATTACTGGCTATTGGTTTTAGACAAAAGAATCAATTTTCAGTATTTGTAGCTGTGCCATGTACATTATTACTCATGATAATGTTCTTTGCAGGCGCCAGGTCCACACTAGATCATCGGCCAGTTAATCCGAGCACAGTTTCTTTTTCAAATGATCCCTTGATGAATTCAATGGCGCTTAATTCTACTTATACCGTTTTGTATGCTATTTACGAAAAACTAAGATATGAAAGTGGTGACGAAAATCCATATGGGAAATTGGCAGTAGAACAGGTTTTTGATGAAGTTTATCAAACGATGAATCTAGAAAGGTCTGATTTTCAGAATATAGAAATACCCACACTTCACGCTAATGAACCTCATATCCAACATACTCGACCTAAAAATATAGTAATTATTCTAGAAGAGAGCCTTGGTGCTAAGCACGTTGGGAAATTGGAAGGAGCTAATATCACACCAAATTTAGATGAATTGGCCGAAGAAGGCATTTGGTTTGATCAACTTTATGCAACAGGTACTAGATCGGTAAGAGGTATTGAAGCGGTTATTACAGGTTTTCTGCCTACAACGCGGCCAAGTGTTGTTAGCTTGGGAGGGAGTCAAACTAATTTCTTTACTATTGCCGATCTATTATCACGAAAAGGATATGAAACATCTTTCCTTTATGGGGGAGAAGCACATTTTGATAATATGCGTCGCTTCTTCTCAGGTAATGGTTTTCAAAAAATCATCGATGAAGGCGACTTTGATAACCCTGAATTTTATGGTTCCTGGGGCGCATCAGATGAAGATTTATTCAATGAAGCACATAAATATTTCACGTCATTAGCTAATAATACGTCTAAGGCACCTTTCTTTAGTCTTGTCTTTACCTCTTCAAACCATTCTCCTTTTGAATTTCCCGACGGTCGAATTGAGCTTTATGAAGAACCCAAAGCAACGGTGAAGAATGCCATTAAATATGCAGACTATGCACTGGGCGAGTTTATTCGAAAAGCGAAAAAATCTAACTACTGGGAAAATACAATTTTCTTAATCGTTGCTGACCATAGTGATCGGGTTTATGGTTCAGAATTAGTGCCTATTGAACACTTCAGAATACCTGGTTTGTTTTTGGGAGAAGGTATCGAAGCCAAAGTAATAACGCGCCTTACGAGCCAAATCGATTTGCTACCTTCTTTACTGTCGTTAGCAGGAATTAAAGCCGAAATTCCCGCAACCGGCTTTAATATTTTTCGAAAGGATATTGATCAGATTCCTGGCAGAGCGATGATGCAATACGGTCAGAATCAGGCTTATTTGGAAGGTAATCAAGCCATAATATCCCGACCAGCTTTACCACCACGTCAGTTTGAATATAGAGATAAGCACCTCTTTGAAATTGAAACTATTGATGAAAAGCTAGCTAGAAAAGCATTAGCACATGCCTTGCTACCAGACATCCTATATAGAGAAAGGCAATATCACCTACCCAAACAGGAGTGAATTGCTTATTGTGGCTCAGAGAGTGATTGATAAGGTAAAGCGATCATCTTTTTCAAGCGCTACCTTAATCTGTGCATTTAGAGCCTCACAGAACGATTCTACAATCGACAAGCCAAGACCGAATCGGTCGGTAGCGGTTCTAGATGAATCCTTCTGCCACAGAGGGTCAAAGATGAATTCTAGGTCTTGTTTTTGAAGTGCTTGGGTACTTTGGTTGGAAATTTTAAATTCTATCTGTTTATCGTTATTTAGTTTGTTCAATACAATCTGAATAATGGTATTTTTAGGGCTATAAAAAACAGCATTATTAATCACATTATTTAGTATGGTTTCGATTGCAAACCTATTGGAATGTATTTCTAAAGGCACATGACTAACTGAAGTACTGACTCTATCTGAGGTTAGCTCGTATTTTTTAAGAATAGTATCCAGTAGTAACGACATATCGATGGCTTCAATGCTCAATTCTTTGTTAGCGCTACTTAATTGTAAGAGCATAATGTCGTTGACAATATTTTTCATTCTCAATGAAATAGCTAAAATATCTGAGTGATATGTCTCAGAAATTTCTTTATCAGCAGGGAATCTAAGTGCAACTTCAGAGAGATTAATTAATTCACTAATAGGCGTTTTAAGCTCATGAGCGATATCTGAAGTGACCCTTTTTTGCTTGTCAAAGAGCTTAAACTTTTCTGTAATGAAGTCATTTATGCTATTAACAATTTCTTTTAACTCAGTTGGTATAGAAGACAAGGTTATTGATGTTTTATCAGTGTCTTCTTTTATCTCTTGTAGTTGGGTGTTCAGCTCACCAAGTGACTCTAGGCCTTTAGTTATGACAATCCGTACGGTAATATTGACCAAAATCAGAGATATTATTAAGGCTAAGAGAAAGAAGCTATCTACCAGAAATAATGTTTTATCTAATTGGTCAGTGCTTACAGCGTAGGCGAGTTGCATTGGCTTTTGCTTTTTAAAAAAATCAGCAGGGAAGCTAGGAGAAAACTTTACATCCGAATCAACTTGCGGAAAAAAACTAAGCATTAGCATTTTACCAGGTCTACCATCAGGCAAGATAATGTTTGTTAATTTGTAGCTATTAATTGAAATTTCTTCATAAGGCAAAACACTTCCATTAAAGGGTTTAAATGACTCTGAAGCCTCAAAAGGTTTTCCGTCTAGCCAAAATTGAAAAAATTCAAGATGATTACCTGTTGAAAATTCCGGCATAAATTCATCAGCAAATTCAAATTCAACACCTTCAATATCCTCATTGACTAAGGTGATAAGTAAACCCGCTTTAGCATGCATAGACTTTTCAAACTCTTTCTCAATCCAATTATCTATCCCTCTATCGCTTGCGAATAACACCGCAGTCAAAAGAATTGAAATGGATATAGATAAATTTCGAATGAGTTTATGTTTAATTGAATAATTATCAGCTTTCAACAAAATATCCAAAGCCTCGTTTGTTTTTAATAGGGCACTCAAAACCTAGAGAAGTGATTTTTTTTCTTAACGAAGAGATATGAGCTTCTAAAGAGTTTTTAGAAATAGAGTCATAGTCACCGACTAAGTATTCACTAAGCCGTTCAGGTGAAATTATCTTATTTTGATTGGTAAATAAACATTCAATAATTTTGTATTCATTTGGCGTGATAGTAACTTCAATACTTCCACAGAAAAATTGTTTTAAATTCAAATCGATTGCAAAGTCATTAATAGCTATTTTATTGTCTTTAATTCGGCAATCATTTCGCCTAACTAAACATAGTAAACGAGCACGCACTTCTTCAAATGAAAAGGGTTTTGTCAGGTAGTCATCGGCTCCTTGAAGTAAACCGTCAACCTTATCATCAATAAAATCACGCGCCGATAAAATGAGTATTTTGATGTCCTTTTTGGCCGATCGTATGGCTTTAAGGATCGACATACCGTCTATACTGGGTAGCATAAGGTCGAGTATTAATAAATTATAGTCGCCTGTGAGAACCATCGTTAATCCCTCTGCGCCATCCCCTGAAACATCGACTGTAAAACCGCTATTTCTTAGCCCTATGGAAAGGCTGCGCCTAAGTGATTCCGAGTCTTCAATGATTAATACTTTCATTTTATTTCCAATGTATTGCACTCAATAAACGAGATTATAGAACCTTTTTCTATTATTCAGCGAATCCTCAGTCTTTTATCAGTATGGATTAAGTAAGGCTACATAAACTAGCTCTAAACAAGTCTAGAGAGCTGAAAAGGTGATCCTTGAGCTCTTATTATGTAATTTACTGGATAAATTGAATGATGAAAGACGATTTTACAGATAAAAAAAGTATCTCCTTGCTGTGGCTGCTTATCCCTGTTGTTGGAATATTCATCATCGCAGAAATACTATTTGCGCTAAATGTTTTTAGTGGCGATAAATTGAAATATTGGATGACACAAGAATATTTTTTCTTGCATGCCAATGCTTTTTTCAATTTCTTGCCTTCACGCTTCTGGTCAAACATAACACACTTAGGGGATGCAGCAATACTCATCCCGATCCTTTCTATTTTTATAATCAAGAAACCCAAAGTCTGGTTCGCAATTATTGTGACCAGCGTAATAGCAGGTACATTCTCATTAATTGGTAAAAATGCTTTTCAAGTTCCTCGGCCAGCTGCGGTGTTAGATCCTCAAAACTTCGTTGTCATCGGTGAGCTACTTACTAAACATAATAGTCTACCTTCTGGTCATACCATTACCATTTTTGCTGCTGTATTTACGTTTTTAGTGCTCCTTTGTCGTTTTTCAAAAACTAGGTATACATGGCTATGGCTGGGAATGGGGTTCAGTTTTGCAACGATGGTTGGCCTATCTAGATTAGCAGTAGGGGCGCACTGGCCAATTGATATTCTTTTGGGCGCCATGCTCGGTTGGGTCGCAGGTGTAGGCGGTGCATTTTTTTACCTACGCATATTTGAACATACACAACCAAATGTAAAAAGCTACGTAAGCTTTATTATTTCCTTTGCTCTTCTTTGCCTGAGCCTCATTATTTTATCTAGAGGTATCTCAGACCCATTCAATGGTCCAATTTATATCGTATCTGCACTTTGTGGCATGACATCGTCTGCAAGCATTCTTTTAAACCACCTAAAAGACACGGGAAAAATACGATTCAACGCTTTTTATCAGCCAACCTTAGGTAAACAACTTCTACGAAACACCACAGGCGTGTCTAGGTAATGACATCTTTCAAAAACAGTCTAAGCGCAAGAATTACGACTTCCTCTTTAGCATTAATTCTAGTGTATTCATTTTTATCTGCAGCGCTCATAAATGTCCCACTCTATGAGTATGCAACTAACAACGTCGATATCAATTCACTCGATGGTTTAACGACGATATTATCTATTTTTTTAGTGGTGTTTACTGTCACCTTTATCATCTTTGCTTTAATTCTGGCGGCATCAACGAGAGAGTATGAGTTATCTCAGTTTTTCTTTGTTTATTTACGTCTTATTTCTAGGCGTGCTTCCTTGCCTTTTACTATTTAAATTAACGATTAGAAAAACCAAGAAATTAAAGCTTTTCGCTATCTCCCTAGCTCTCTTTGTCACCACATTATTGTGGCTGTTTTACTTTTCAAGTAGTTGGCTTTGGTTTGATCAGCATGGAAAACAGTTAGGGGGAAAAGTCCTACCTTGGTCTTATATAATTAACGCCTCTCGCTATCAATCAATGCAGCGAGCGAAAAACACGAAACAAACTCTTTTACCTCAAGGGGCTTTTAATAATTCAGAAAAACAGTTAATCGTATTAGTAATCGGTGAAACAGCTAGGGCGCATAACTTTATACAGTACGGTTATGATCGGGATACTACGCCTTATTTAATAAAAGAAGGCGCAATCCCATTAATCAATACGACAGCCTGCGCAACGTATACCACTGCATCGCTTCGATGCATCCTTTCTCACTTAGATACCAGCTCTGAATTTGCTACAAATTATGAGCCTTTGCCCAGTTATTTAAAAAGGCATGGGGTTGATGTGATTTGGAGAACAAATAACTGGGGCGAGCCTAAGGTCGATGTCAACTCATATCAGCGCTCAACTGACTTAAGAGCATCTTGTACAGGCTTAAACTGTGAATTTGATGGGGTCTTATTAACCGGTTTAGAGGAAAGAATTACACAATCAAATGCCAATAAAATATTCGTTGTTCTCCATTTAAAAGGCAGTCACGGCCCAGAATATTTTGATCAATACCCAAAAGAGTATGAACACTTTAAACCCGTGTGTGAATCTGTCGAACTCAAGAATTGTACAGAGCAAGAACTAATCAATGCGTATGACAATTCTATTTTATACACAGACTTTTTGTTATCCCAGACTATTGATCTAATCAAACAGACCGACATCCCCTCGACCATGCTCTATATCTCTGACCACGGCGAGTCACTG
>CAXBKC010000246.1:0-6279 GCA_963975615.1 uncultured Oleiphilus sp. | reverse complement strand
TCGAGATAGCTAGAAATCGGCACAAAAGAAGCCGCATTATCAAGCCAACCATGCAATGCAATAACAGGCTGACCCGATGTTCCTGCATTTTTCAAACCGGCTATATTTAAATGCTTTGTTTGAATCTTGAAAGACTCCAACTCCATGATTTATTTCCTAAGCTTCGAATACATTACGGAAAACCTCAAAAGAATAGCTTCTTGAAATTCTCACTTGTCTGCTCTGCTACCTGCTCTACAGAAATACCCTTTAAATCTGCAATAAACTTAGCTACATGCGGGACATATTTAGGCTCATTCGATTTACCGCGAAAAGGGACTGGCGCAAGATAAGGAGAATCAGTTTCAATAAGAATTTTGTCTAAAGGCAACGCTTTAGCTACTTCTTGTAATTCTTTCGCATTTTTAAAGGTAACGATTCCAGAGAATGATATATAAAAGTTTTGCTCGATCGCTTGTTGCGCCATATCTAAATCTTCAGTAAAACAATGAAGAACACCCGCAACAGATGGGTCTGAATAAAGTTTGATGTAATCGAGAGTATCTTGTTTAGCATCACGAGTATGAATTATTGTTGGCTTACGCGTTATTTTGCTAACTTCTAGATGCCGCTTAAATCTTTCTAATTGCAAGTCTTTATGGTCAACACCGTAATAGTAATCAAGCCCAGTCTCGCCAATGGCAATAACCTTTTCTCTTTTTGATAGCTCAACAAGACGTTCGACTGTTGGCTCCTCACAGTCAATTGAGCCAGGATGAACGCCTACAGAGGCATAAACATGTTCATAGGTTTTTGCAATATTCAAAACCTGATCAATATGCTCAAGATCAATGGCCACACAAAGCATTAAGTCAACATCATTAAGATGTGCAGCTTCAATCGCTTCAGATAAATTACCGTTATAGGGCTCTAATTCAAGCCTATCTAAATGACAGTGAGAATCTATAAACATAAAAACCAGTTAACCTCTGTAAATTGAGGTCACATAGTATGCGTTGGACGATCAGAACTCAACGAACCTGCAAGATAGGTTTCAATATTTATTTTTGCCGCAGGATCATCTGCATTAAATTGGACACCTATACCCGCTGCACGATTGCCTTGAGCCCCCCTAGGGGTTACCCAAATGACCTTACCTGCAACAGGTATTTTCTCTGCTTCATCCATTAAATTAAGCAAAAGAAACACTTCATCGCCTAAATGATAATTCTTGGCCGTTGGTATAAATAAGCCCCCATTCTTAATGAAGGGCATATAAGCAGCATAAAGTACTGCCTTATCTTTAATAGTTAGAGTTAATATTCCACTTCTAGCGCCAAAACCTGCTGACATAGTACTCTCTTATAGATATGTTTTTGATATTTAAAGTAGATTGTGTAGTTACATTATAATTTTTTAGTATAGGACAGTACTTAACTTTTGCTTAAGAATTTTACTAGCGAGACCTTATAATTCTAACCCTGTATAATTATGCTTAACTAGCTCTTGCGCATCAAGGATAGCCAACTGTGAAGAATAGCCTCAAATGCTAAGATTTTATTTGGGTTAGATGTACCCAAAAACAACCTATATTGTTTTAAACAGCTCTCATACAGATTAAATAACTCTAGTTCTGTGGCCTTTTCGGCTAAATACAAAAACATTTTGTTTGATGAATGAGCGGCACTCAATTCCCCACCTAGTTTCAACTTTATAATTTGCTCTAACCATAGCATCACCCATGAAACCCTTAGGTCGGCAATATCATCATTCCATCTAGACGCCAGTGTACTGGATAAACTATCATTTTTTAAAAACGAACTAAGCTCTTCAAGCATCAATCGGTATTCGGACAGAACACCTTTTTCTAGATAATTCAGTGCCTTCAAAGGTGCTGAATTCGCTAATAGTAAAATATCTGAAATATCATCTTCTTTTAAGCCTTTCTCACCAAGTAAACCCATCGTATTAGCGTTCAACCATGTTAAAGAATCGCTGACCGAGGGTAAGCCAAAGTCAACAACCTGACAGCGTGAACGAATAGTAGGCAATAACATTCCCGACTGATGGCTGACAAGAATGATGACTGAATCTTCACTTGGCTCTTCTAATGTTTTCAATAAAGCATTGGCAGCATTATTATTTAAAGCTTCAGCTGGAGATAACAAGGCAATTTTCTGCCCGCCCTGCTGACTGGATCGACTAAAAAAATCAACCAAAAGCCTAACTTGGTCAATCTTAATTACCGAGCTTCCCTCTTCTGGCTCAATAAACTTAAAGTCCGGATGGGTATCACCTTCAAACAACTTGCATTGCTTGCATTGACCACAAGCACCGTGATTGAAAGCTGTGTCATTTCCAAAATCTGTGTCCCTTGAATTATTCTTAGATGCTTCGCAAAGCAAATAAGCGGCTACGCTCTTTGCAAATAATTCCTTCCCTACACCTTCGACACCTGTGAATAAGAAAGCGTGCGGTAAAGTTTTATCAGAAATCTGTGAACTTAATCTTCGCCACTGCACCAACTGCCAAGGAAGTACATGATTGGGTAAGTTTTCATTTAAACTATCTCGAACCACGATACTGTTTTTCCTCTAGTTGCCGCGTTTTGTTGGCTGTAATGCTTGCCAACCTTTTATGCTTTGTCATTTGTATTCTCTGCAAAAATAAACGTGGTGTTTCACCTTTGTGTCGTTTATAACCAAACCTTGATAACACAAACAACCAGATCATATATTTTTTTTCGGCTCTGGTATAACCAGATATACCTTTATACCAAAAATAAAACATTGCTATGAAAAAGAAAGCAATAAATAAGTAAGCAAATAATAGCGCTATTCTTAATAAACTATTTTCACCCAAGACTTTAATAATTAAGTTTTCTTGCTGGTCTTGATTATAATTAACAACTAAATTTTGCCATTGAAAGTTCACTTCATCCAAACGTAAGCGGATCCAATTTAAAGCGTCATACTTCATTGCTGCAGAAGCAAATGGACTATCCTGTAAAAAAAAGCGCTCATTTCCCAATGAGCTACCTATACCATCACTAACCCTTAGAGGTGATACCATTGCGGTTGGGTCAACCCTTATCCAGCCTCTATTAGGAAGAAAGGCTTCGACCCAGGCATGGGCATCATATTGAGAAACAAGAAGGTAGTTGGACTGTTCATTATACTCGCCACCTTGATATCCAATGACTACACGCGCAGGTATTCCCGCCAAACGTAACAGATAAGTCAGGCTACCCGCATAATGCCCACAAAATCCCGACTTTGTATCAAAGATAAATTCATCCACGAAATCCTCTCCTAGTAAAGGAGGCTCTAACGTATAAAAAAAAGTGTCTTCTCGAAACTGGTTAAGTAAATAAACCAAGAGCTGCTCAGGACTGGAATATTGAGTTTTTAACCTACGAATATAATCTTGGCTTCGGGTGTTACTACGTTTAGAAGGCAGCTGTAAATCCTGCAACTGATAACTCGTGATCCGGTCTACCTCGGTAACTAGAAATGCTGTAGGTATATCTACTAATCTGACAGGTTGCCTTTGAGGGGAAAGCTCCATTTGATACCTGGTTGGTTGTATTGCCTCTGTTTTTAAATTGAATAAACCCATTTCAGCAGATGTTAGATTACTACTTGCTAACTGCGAACCCTCCAAAGAAAACACCCACTTTTGCTGATGAGGCTCAAGCATCACCTGGTAAGACGGAAATTGCGTCTCAAAAAAACGCCCTGTATCAACTTTTTTCAACCGTGAGAATGAACTGCTACTTGCACTTTGTGTCCACTTTCTTCCATCAAATTGATCTAAAATTAAACCTTTCCAATACAGCCTAGAGCGTTCAGGGACGGAAAGGTCAAAAGTAGCGCGAAATGCAGGCTCTGAAGATTTTGCTAATTCAGAAACATCTCCCGGTGACATTTCGGTACTTATTCCGACTTTAGAAACCTGTGATTTAATTGGCATTTGCCAAAGGGGCGATATACGAGGAAAAAATAAAAATATAATAACAACGATTGGTAAAGCCAAGCCCATCAACTTGAGCATGGATTTAGAGTGCATACTGAGCAAAGCATAATGAGAAGACCTTAAACTCCCCTCATCAATTTGAATAACAAATAACACATAAAAACAAATAGTTATAACACTTATCTGAAGTAGCGTCTGAAGTATTCCTTGCTCAAACAAGAAAGAAACAGAAGATAGGTAAAACATAGTATAAATAAAGATAATGATATCTTTATGACTTCTAATTTCGATCAGCTTCAATATGCAGGCTAACAACAAAAAAGAGGCCGCCATTTCAACAGTAAAATTAGTTCGATAATAAAAAAAGAAAACCAAAGAAGAGCTAATAACCAACAAAATTCGTAGCCAAAATGAAATACTTGCTTGGGCACTTCTATACGATAAATATTTTAATATACACACCATTACCGCAAAGACACTTAACCAAATAGGCGTGTGATCCTGATGAGAGAATAGCTGTAAAAAAATTATCAGCAAAAAGGCTTTTACGGGTATTGGCCCATAATGTACTTTATTTTTTATAATCATATTCGCTTTCATCGAATTAAAGTTGCTATTGGTCAAAGAGAGCTAGAGCATCGAGACATTTCTGCTTGTGTAACTCGCCATAAGCAGGCGCTATCGTTAAGCTTGGAATTTTAAAACCATAAGGCTGTGTACCGTCACTAAGCTGACACACGTCAAAACAAAGGTGCTTTAAGCGCTTTTCAGCCGGGCCAGAATAATGATCCCAATCGACCCATTCTGGAGAGTAAGCGCCATTATCATAATCTCTTACAATTAACGTGTCTTTTGACGCGTATTTTTTCCAGAGTATTCGTGATGTAGCATCGCCCAGCTGATAGCTTCGAAGATCATTCAAATCATCTTTTGAGACATAGCTAGAATCATTCTCTCCAGAGTTCGCTGAACTAGATTCTGGCAACGAAAATAAAGGTTCCGGATATACCCAGCACTCTGAGTCCAGTTTTAACCAAGTCCACGCTACGACTAGCCCAAATGGGAACCTGGATTCAATATATAAACGATGAATACTATGTCGACCACGCTGTTTTTTAGTTGTATTTAAGGCGAAATCTTCACATGTCTGCAATGAAAAAGGTATTGGCTCCGCTGTAAGCTTATTCAAACCAATTTTTAATGCGACGGGCAAACCCTTATTTCTCGAAGTTCGGTAATTAAACTGGGTTAACTCCCCCTCGAAACAACGCCCAGGCTCAAGAGCTTCTACTTTCAACCCTGATAAATTAAGAAAACAGAACCAAATAGATAAAAAAAACACAGTCCCTAATAAAAATGTGAGCAAATAAATAAGGCTGTTTTGATAATTTATTGCTGTTAGCAACATCACCACCAGCAAAGCTAAAAAAGCAAAACCATGGGTGCTCGGAAATATATAGATATTGCTTTGAGACAAAATAAATTTTTTCTTTCTTGGCGACCTTGATGAAAGCCACTCACTGAACCTTTCTAATGAAAAAAACACCAATCAAACACTCCAGTAAAATTACTATTCTTAACAATAAGATAGTCTAAAAGGCTTGCAATAACACAGGCATAATTAAATAATTAGACTAATAAACGAGCAGTATCAAGCCAACTTCAAGTCGGGCACTTATTATGAAGCTTAACAAATTTTTTTCTAGACAGAACAAACCAGCGCTTTGGTCTGTTTTTATACTTCCGACAACCTTTTTCCTTTCAAGTATGAGCTTTGCAGAAGTAACTTCTTTAAGCAGCTCTGAACTTACAGAAACCTACATTAAAGATTCAACTATTATTGTTACACCAAAAAAGCAGGCAGATACGCAGCAGAAAACATATTCAAGCTTAACTATCGCACCGATAGAAAATTCAGACCATGATATAAGTGAACTACAAAACTCACAAAATCATTTAAGTAGCACTGAAACTTCTGTTTTATTGAATGATGAAACACTTAGAAATGCGAGCGTTGATTCGGTATTTGACCCAGAGCTAATTGTTAGCATTCCAAGTTACCAAGAGCTTATTACTCCACCAATTGCTGAAATACTAGATGACCCTAGGTACGCCGTTCCAGAAGGTGATTTCGATTACACATATGTAGGTGGTACAAACTCTAACAACTTGGGTATTGGCAGATCTGGAGACCAATTTACTTTTTCAATTGGGAACTTGCCACAAATTGATCAAATTAATTTGCCTCATGGCATAAATGAAGGGCCTCTTCAAATTACACCAAGAGCTGGAGGCGGGGTTGATCTAACGATCAATATACCTGAA
>CAXBKC010000245.1:0-6288 GCA_963975615.1 uncultured Oleiphilus sp. | reverse complement strand
GAGGGCACAAAATGATTGGTGGAAATATGTCTGAGCTAATGAAGCAAGCTCAAAAGATGCAAGAACAGCTTCAAAAACAACAAGAGGCCATTGCCACAACCGAAGTGACAGGAGAGTCGGGCGCAGGCATGGTTAAAGTTCTAATGAATGGGCGTCATGATGTTAAGCGTGTTCAGTTAGATGATTCTTTAATGACTGAAGACAAAGAAATTCTAGAAGATTTACTAGCTGCTGCGGTTAATGATGCTGTACATAAAATTGAAGATAGTAACAAAAGTACGATGTCGGGTTTAGCCGAAGGGATGGGGTTACCTCCTGGCTTTAAAATGCCCTTTTAGTTTTTAGCCATCTTTACTATATATTTAAGAGATTTTGTAAATGAGTTTTGGTCCCATTGTTGATGAGTTGATTGAGTCCTTAAAGGTATTACCGGGTGTCGGGCAAAAATCAGCTCAAAGAATGGCTTTAATGCTGTTGGATGGGGAGAGGCGAGGCTCAGAAAGGTTGGTGAAGGCTTTAGGTACTGCAATCGAAAAGGTAGGGCATTGTTCTAAGTGCCGAACCCTATCCGAATTTGAAATATGTCGAATATGCTCAGATGAAAGCCGAGAGAAGCAGTTATTATGCGTAGTAGAATCGCCTTCTGACCTGATTTCTATCGAGCAGGCTCACTACTTTAAAGGTTTATATTTCGTATTAAATGGTAGCTTATCACCACTTGATGGTAAGGGGCCGAATGAGATTGGTTTTCCTGAGTTATTTCAGCGCGCTGAAGCATTGGACGTAAAGGAAATTATCGTTGCAACAAACCCTACGGTAGAAGGTGAAGCAACTGCTTATTATTTGGCGGATGTATTTCGAGACGCTCAGATATTAATTACACGCTTAGCGCATGGCATACCACTTGGTGGCTCTCTAGGGTATGTTGATGGCGGCACTTTAAGTCACGCTTTCTCCGGCCGAAAACCTATGACAGATGAATCATAATGACTTTGGAAAATACTATTATCGATAGCCCGTCTTACACCTTAATTACCGACCCAAATGAATTGCCTGCCTTGGTAGCACAGTGGCAGAAAGTTGATGCAATCGCTATAGATACTGAATTTATTCGTACCCATACTTTTCTTGCAGAACCTGGTTTGATTCAAATTGCAGATGGGCAAGGTGTCTACCTTATCGACCCTGTTGCGATAGAAGACCTTAGTTCATTAGTTCCACTTCTTGAAAATCCGAGTGTTATCAAAATAATGCACTCAATGAGTGAAGATGTCGGGCTTCTATTTCATTCAGTCGGCGCTCAGATTAATCGTGTTTTTGATACTCAAATTGTAGCTGCTTTTCTTGGTATCGCCGTTTCCCCAGGTTATCAGAATTTAGTATTAGACGTTCTAGATATAGAATTAGATAAGGGTGAGACGCGTTCAGATTGGCTACAGCGACCATTAACACAAAGCCAATTACATTATGCCGCTTTAGATGTCATTTACTTGTTGAAGCTGTATCAAGAGCTAAAGCCAAAATTAGAAAATTCAGGTTTTTTTGAAGCGCTATTTGAGGAAACTGACTTTTTAATACAACAAGTCGTAAGCGCATGGCATCAGCCAGACTTAGCCTACTTGAAGTTACGAGGAGGCTGGGAATTACCAGAAGATTCGCAAAAGTTGCTTCAGGCGCTTGTGATATGGCGAGATCAAATGGCTTTACAAGAAAACCTGCCAAAACCTTGGGTGTTTAATGATGTGTCGCTTATTGAGGTTGCTCGAATAAGGCCAAAAAACGTCATTGAACTGAAGCAAGTAAAAGATATAAAAAGTAAGTCATATCGGCAGTTTTCAGAGCGACTAATTGACCTCGTTAATTCATTTGATGCTGAAGGTGATTCTGAATTACAGCTCATTGAAGGTCCAGTAAAAGGCGAAGAGCTTAAAGTCTATAAAAAACTTAAGTCTGTCGTTACCAGTGTTTCAGATAAGACCGGCATTCCTGCACAACTTCTAGGCTCTAGAAAGGTTCTAGAGGGCTTGGTGGTTCATTGTTATAGGAATGATAACAAGTGCCTTACTGAAGAGTTTAAAGGTTGGAGGCTGACTGTATTGGGTCAGCAGTTTACTGAGATACTGTTTGATCATTAAATCGATAATCATATGCAAGTTCAAACAAATATAGTCACAGAATTTTAATTTTTAAAGGTTCATAAATGACTGAATATACTTCGGATATAAAACGCTTTTGCTCTATTTATAAGTCGAGCAAAAAGAAAGAAATGTACCTTTATGTCGACCGTAAATATGATTTAAAGAAGTTGCCAGAAACGCTGATGCCTATATTTGGTCAACCATTACATGTTATGGATATGATCTTAACCCCAGAGAAGAAGTTGGCACGAGTATCTTCGGAGAAGGTGCTTAAGATGATAGCGGATAAAGGTTATTTCTTGCAGATGCCACCCTTAGATAACGATGATATAGCTGGCGACTATGTGGCTCCTAAAGATAGTTTAAATGGCTGATATAACGAGACCTCAGATTCCCTATTGGGAGTCAAAAGATATACATGAGTTTTCTCAAGATGAGTGGGAATCATTGTGTGATGGTTGTGGTAAGTGTTGCCTGCAAAAGCTTCAGGATGAAGATACCGAAGAGATCTATTTTACTAATATAAGTTGCCAATTTTTAAATAAGCATTCATGCAAATGCAAAGTTTATGATCAGCGTTTTGAGTATCTACCTGAGTGTTTAAATCTTACCCAAGAGAATTTAAAGAGTACTTTGCCTTGGTTGCCAGATAGCTGTTCATATAAATTAGTATATGAAAAGAAGCCTTTGCCGAGCTGGCATCATTTGATTTCAGAAAATAAAGAGACCATACATTTACTAAACTTCTCTGTCAGAGATAAAGTCGTGTTTTGGCGAATGACTAGAAACATAAAACTTCGTAGGACAAGAAGAAGCATAAGGGCGTTTGTGGCTGTGATTTTATATACTCCCATAAATATTGGGCCGTCTGGTTTATGGCTAGCTCCTGCTTATTTAATAGGCGCTTACGACTGGGTGCTCGGTGAAGTGGAAAGGGCGCAAATAGCCGGATTGTTCATAGCTGCAGCTTACGGTCTTGTTATTCTGATGATTTTGCTAGAATCAGTTTTGCGCCGCTTATTTAATATGGAGTACGGAAAGTGAGTGCGATTGAGCCAGGCTTATATCAGCATTATAAAGGCCCTGAGTATCATGTTTATGCCATAGTAAGGCATAAGAAGAGCTCGTTCTCTATAAAGCTTTGTATGGAGACTATGGCCTCTGGGTCAGGCCGTTATCAATGTTTACTGAAGCTGTAATTGTTGATGGTAAAAGTCTACCGCGTTTCCAGTTTGTCAGAGAGATATCTGACTCTTCAGAAGTATTGTTTTTGAAATAGTTCGTCATCTATTTAAGTGAAACTGCCTCAAAAACAAATACTAAGCGTCTATCTTTGAGAGAATACATTCAAATTCACGTTGTTGTTATTGTAAAATCTGCTATAAATTATTGAAGTCATAAAAACTAACTATTATTAGTGATGTTCTTATTTAATATATTTATCTGGTGAATGTATGTCTTCTCTTCTAAAACCAACTAATTATCTCGCAGCTATTTCGTCTACGAAAAGTCACTTTTGTAGATTGGCTGTGTTTGTTTTAATGTTGGTAGCCTCGCAGTTATCATTATCTGAATCCAAATTATCTGATGCTTTAAATATGCAGCAAGAAGCAGATATTCGCTTGTTGATTGATATTTCGGGCAGCATGAAGAAAAATGACCCTGCTAATTTAAGAATCCCCGCTGTTTCATTGCTTACTGAATTAATTCCGGATGGTGATAAAGCCGGTGTTTGGACATTCGGCCAATGGGTGAACAATCTAGTCAGATCGAAAGTTGTTGACGATGCATGGCGCTTAGATGCAAAGGAACAGGCTAAGAAAATCAACTCAGTTGCGCTTTATACAAATATTGGTGCCGTATTAGAGAAGGCGTCAGATGATTTCTCCAAGCCGGATACCGACTTTTCAAACACCCATTTTATATTATTAACTGATGGTATGGTCGATATTGACCGCGATCCTAAGAAAAATGATAGTGAGCGTGAAAGAGTTTTAACCAGTGTATTAAAAACCTTTAAAGAGCGTGGCGCAAAAATTCACGCTGTTTCACTTTCCAAAAATGCAGATTTATCTCTAATGGATAAACTTGCTATTCAGACGGGTGGTCAGTCTGCCGTAGCAGAAAGCTCTGAAGAGCTAACAAAGGTTTTCGTTCAAGCGCTTAATCAGGCTGTGCCTAGTGAAGAAGTTCCAATTGAAGGTAATGAGTTTGTCATTGATTCAAGTATAGAAGAATTTACAGCGCTAATTTTTAGAGGTGATGATGGTTTACCGACTGAGATCATCTCACCTGATAAAAGTATTTATCAGTATGGGAAAAATGATGCAGATGTAAAATGGTTTCAAGACAGAGGTTATGACTTAATCACCATTACTCGGCCACTTGAAGGTACTTGGACAATTAAGTCAGATATTCAGCCAGAAAGTCGTGTTACTGTCGTGAGTAATTTGCAGTTGGATGTAAGTAAGCTGCCTGCAAACTTCTTTGCAGGCGAGCAGTTAAAGGTAGACGTTAGTTTCATCGAAGATGGTAAAAGAGTAATTAATTCAGATTTCTTATCTTTGCTGGATATAGAGCTTCAATTAAAAACTGAAGAAGGAAAGTCTGCAAGTAAGTCAATGTCAGACCCTAAAACTCCGCCTGCGAATGGGGTTTTTACTGAGTCAATTACAAAGTTATCGAAGGTTGGGCAATATGAAGTAACTGTGTTGGTCGATGGTAAAACGTTTAAAAGAAGCAAGCGTCAGGTTGTCAACTTAAGAGCACCCTTTGATTTCGAATTCTCAGTGAAATCTGGTATTCCTCAACCTTACTATGAATTAGTTGTAACGCCTTTGAATGACAGTATCTCCTTAGATAAAACGACTATTTTTGTTAAAACAAAATTTCCTGATAATACAAGTTTAATTAGCGCTCTAGAAATGGAAGAGGGAAGTGACCGTTGGATCTTACAAATTCCACCAGATAAAGGAGATGGAGTTTATGAGGTGGCAGTTAAAGTTAAGTCTCAAACTAATGCGGGTCAAGATTTTCAATTCAAGCCTAAAGCGTTTGAAGCTGAATTTCCAATTCCTGTAGGTTCTGCAAATAAAATAATCTCGGTTAATGAAGAAGAGGAAGAAATTGTAGAAGAGCCTGTATTAGAAGAGATGGTTGAAAAAAATGAGCCTATGCAAGAAAAGGTTCCAGAAATAAAGACCCCTGTTGAACCAGAGCCTATTGCTGATAATGCTCCAGAGGAAGCTAAAGAAGATGAGTCCAGCTATTTCTGGTGGCTTGTAGGGAGTGCTATCACTGGTGGTTTATTGTTATTGGCAGGGTTGGTTTATTTGGTGCTCAAAAAACGTAAGTCTAAAGGGGAAGAGTCCTCAGAAGAAATCTTGAGTGACGCAGATATTGAGGAGTTAGAAGAGCCTGAGCAGCTAGTATCAGAAGACGTGCCTGTTGTTGAAGAGGTTGTTGCTGAAGATCCGGTAGCTAAGGAAGAGGTTGTTGCTGAAGAGCCGGTAGCTGAGGTAGAAGTAGATTTAGAGGATGGCGTTCAAGATCTAAGTGAAGACCTTGATTTTATGGAAGCTGTTGTAGAAGAGCCAGATACTGTTGTTGATGAGGCTCAAGCTCTGAAGACTGAAGAACCTGCGACTGAAGAAGTAGATGATGATTTGGTTGTCGATTTATCTGCTGAAGATTTGAGTGATGTTATAGATGATCTCGAAGAAGTTTCCGAGCCAGACCTTACAGCTGAGGCAGAAGAGTCAGATTTGGCTGATATCGCACAAGCGATTGAGGAGTCTGCCGATGAACCTACTGAAGATTTAGATGAAGAAGTCGAAAAAGCTTTAGATATTAATGATGAAGATGATGAAGACGACGATGAAGAGTTCAATTTAGAAGACTTTGATATTGGTGATACCGATGACTTATCTGAACCAGAAGATAAAAAGTCTTAGCGGTATTTAATGGTTAAAATGTTACCTGAATCACTTATTTTAAGATTAAAGGCTTGCAACAAAAGCAAGCACTTAATATAATGCGCGCCGTTGAAATTGATTCAACTGACTGAAAACATTATCGTTTTTAGTCTTGCCAGATAAAGCGGGAATAGCTCAGCTGGTAGAGCACAACCTTGCCAAGGTTGGGGTCGCGA
>CAXBKC010000244.1:0-6296 GCA_963975615.1 uncultured Oleiphilus sp. | reverse complement strand
GCCAATGGTATATCTGCGATGGCAAAACGTCTTGCCACTGTCAATGCGTCGCGTGCAATTGATCTTTGCATGCAACTTCATGGGGCACTTGGCATTACCACAGAGATGGGGCTTGAGCAAATGTGGCGTGATGCTCGAGTATTTCAAGTCCCCGACGGCACCGTAGGAGTTCTTTCGCTTATACAAGGGCGTGAAATCACAGGGAAAGGGGCCTTTTAATTGTTTGGTGTGGTTGCGAATCATAACGAAAGTAGTTTAAACAAGGAGAGTGATATTAATTTTTTAGAATCCACGAAAATTAGCTTCTTATAAAGGCTGATAGTGCAAGCTAAGTTCCTATTGAAAATTAATGGTGAGTAGGCAGATGGATAAGATGCAAGTACTGCGACTTCAATTACAGCATCATACGCCTAAATGCATTAAAGCGATGCATAATGGCATTATCGAGCACCAAGTTAGCGAAGGTGTGTGAATCCTCTGGCCTACAAGCTGGTCAAACCCTTCAAGGTTTGTTTCCGTGTTCACTAGGCGAAAGCCAACGTTTGTGCTGAAAGGAAGAGAAGATGTAACACAATGTTTTTCTATTGCTCTGTCTATACCAGATGTCTTAATATGGATATTATCCAAAATTTAGATCAGAAACTTCTTGTCGACTCTGATAATCATTGTCAAAGACATGAATAAGGCAATTTTCCCTTAAGTTGTAACTCAGTTTGTAATGGGTGATGAGTCTATTTTATAGCATTCAACAAGAAATAAAACATTATTGTTGTATCCATCCACTTATTTTGACTTAATATTTCAAATATTTGCAATTTCATTGTATAATATAACTAATAGGGCTGAAAAATTTTGAACTTGAAGATTTTATTTTTTAAATATTCAAAATGGCCTCAGAGGTTTGCTTTAATTTAGGTGTCTATGCATAACTTTCTAACATTGAAGGTGCTATAAATAATATATTTATCAGTGATTTATGTCTTATTTACTTCTATATAGGCACTTAGGTTTAGTAAATTCTCATAACCGCGGACTTAAATAAGTTAATAGCTGAGCTTTATTTTTGTCAAATAGAATCAAAGGAGGTTATTATGAAAGTGACTATCTTAGGGTGTGACAGCCTCGAGCTGAAGATCTATTCAGACCTTATGAAAAAATCAGGGGCAACAGTCGTATTCTTCAAAAACTTTAATATTAATGACATTGGCGTTATTGGGGAAAGCGAAGGTGTAGTGGCTTATTGTAGGAGTTCATTTGAACCTCCCGTACTAGATTCTTTATTGGAAGTGACTAAGAAAAAATGCTTGATTGCATGCGAAATTTCTGATGGCGTTGATGTGCTCTCTGAAGGTACGGATGAGTTATCTGAGTATGAAATGCAAGCTGCAACAGGACTTGTCGATACGACGGGGTTTCCAGAACAAGAAGCTACCTTTAGCCGTGTTCCTTTTATAGCAGTGTCATGTGCTCTTTATGCGGCCGTTTCGACCCTTGTAGCTTGGAATTTTAGACGTAATGTTGACCAAGGTCTAATCGTAAGCTCATCTCGTTTTTTGACAGGCCTTAATTCATTGACCACCTTTTTACCAGCAGCCCTCTTGGGTAGCCATCCGACTCGGATAGGGAACCAACATCCCGCCTCATCTCCTTGGAATACATATCCTACTAAAGACGGATGGGTGTTGATTTGTACAAGTAAAGACGAGCAGTGGCAAAGGCTTAAGGAAATCGCAAGCTTTGAGCCTCTTAATAGTCACGTATATCAAACACACGATAAACGTATTGAACTCAGAAAAGAGCTCGATAAAAATATCTCCGAATGGACTTCTACATTAACAACATCGAAGTGTGTCCAGATTTTAGATGGGATGTCTGTCCCAGCAAGTGCTATTTTGGGACTCAAAGATCTTCGTGATGAGCCAAATTTGAATCTACGGCAGCCTGCAATTTGGGACACTTCTAAAAAATCAAGTAACATCCAGAAGATACTACCACTTGTTTCCCTTTACAGAATGGAAAGCCTTGTAACTGAAGTGAAAGAAAAAGTTTTTCCTTGTAAATCTAGTCAGATCGCACGAGACGTAGATAGTCCGTCGCTCTCAATGCCTCTTTCGGGGCTACGTGTTATTGAGCTTGGTCAATTTACGACAGCTCCTCTGGCTAGTAGGCATCTAGTAAATTTAGGAGCTGAAGTTGTTAAAATTGAGCCTCTGAGCGGAGAGCCCGCTCGTCAATGGAAACCGGCAATTGATGGAGAAAGCTATTACTTCACTATCACCAACTCGGGGAAAGTAATTAAAAAGTTAAATCTGCGTGATAGCCTTGATATAAAATGGCTTAAAGAGAAAATTGTAAATTGTGATGTCATGATAGAGAACATGAGGCCTGGAACTCTTAGTAACTTAGGATTGTCCCGTAATGAGCTTTCAAAGGTTAATCCTGACCTCATTCTATGCAGTGTGTCTGGCTTCGGTGCTTTTAGTGCTTACCCTGGCCGGGGAGCTTTCGACACAATCATCCAGGGTATGTCTGGAATGATGGATCAAACACGCAGTAAGGGTTTTCCAGTAAAATTCGGTATATCCGCAGCTGATATTCTAGGGGCGCAAATTTCTTTACTTGCAATTACTTCATGTTTATGTGGCCCCAAAAGAAAAAGGGGAATCTTTATTGATGTATCAATGCAAGATATTTCTTATTACTCTTCCTTATTGGCTGAATCAGATGATTTGGTTGAGGATTTTCAGTCATTAAACTTGGCTCGCACATTAACAAGAACTGTTTTCGATGTGACAGTAAACGAAAATTTTATTGACAAGTATCTTAAATTAATTTCTAGCGAGAAAGGCAACATGGTGAAAACAGTAGTTCTTCCTTATAAATTTTCTAAATTGTAATATATGATTAAAGCGAAATGCGTAATCACTGAACAAAATGATGATTTTTTTACGCTTAATAGCGCTTCGTTGCTAATTTTTATGATGCGCTCACTAAGGTAATTACAAACTCCTCATAGCCAATATTGCAAAATCTTAGTTGGTTAGTTCTTAGTGCTAGCTAGATTATACGGCAACCAGGCTAATTCTAAGATGAGCTTGACTCGCTAGCTCAGAATTAGGTCGTGTCGTCAGCACCAAATTAACCTGGCAATACCTGTTGAACAGCTGTCTTGATTCTTGACCAGATATTTGTAGCGCACATCTCGTTAGATAAAGAGTTTTTAATGATAAGAACGGATACTACACCTTGACACAGATTCTGATTTTGACCTTCTAAAATTCCAGCAGAAGAGTTTTCATGGGGCTATCTTCGATCGTATTGAGGCTGTCGCGTAGTCGGCGATACAGCAACGGAAGCCAGGAGAGTCTTTCGATACTACTAGATTTTCCTTCAGTAATAAGCTGGCCGGATTAACCGAACACCCATTTACCAATCTCCCGACCAAATGTACCTCAATTTTAAAAACAGCAATGACAGTACCTACACCAATAAAAGCTTACAAGTACCAAAATGCCACGGTTACCCTTTTTAATCTGCTTCACCGGATCAAACTGCTTGGTCTGGCTCTTTGGGGGCAACAATGGTGATCCACGCACATGAAGAGTCCCTGCTCTAACAAGCAAGTAGGCGTTGACTTCCTCGATAATCCACTTTGTCAGCGCAATCTTACCCTGAAAAAGACTGGAGTATAGCATTATGATAAATTCAGGCACACACTCGATGGCCATATCGATACCATTAATATCATCGAGATCCACAAGTACTTCATCGATAAGCACATACAAGTGTGCGTGGAAGTGGATGTGCAACATGCACTCCAGGCTGAGTGGCAAGCGCTCGTGTTTACCAACCGCGGTCATGAAATAGGACGGCGGCAATGGTGATCATTAGCTTCTATGGTACCAGCGACACCACCCGGCCTGAGAACCGCTCGCTGAGGATGATTTACTTCTTGTTCTAGTATTCGAGATTTTCTTCATTTGATGGCCTTGAGTAGATGCGACCCCCTACCTTCAGAGGCTAACATGCAGCGGCTGCGGGATTTAAGCAGTATCTTCGCAAGGTATCTAATTTTATTATGACTATTTCTAAATCGATTAATCCTAACAGCAATGGTGTTACTTTATATATATTGAGCTTGGTTACTTGGGTTCAATCTTTATGTACTGCGGGGATGTTGCTAATTCCTACGCTTGCCACTCATATTGCCATATCTTTAGAAGTTCCCACTAGCTTGGTAGGGATTCAAATAAGCTTTTTGTATTTTGTGGCAATGTTTTCTTCGTTGCAGTCAGCCACCTTCGTTCGCCGGTTTGGGGGGTGTCGCACAAGTCAGATTGCGATAATTTTTGTTATCCTTGGCTGCATGATGGCATTGATGAATTCGGTTTATGGCATGCTCGCTTGCACCATTTTCTTGGGATTGGCATATGGGATAAATGGCCCTGCAGCGGCAGATTTGCTTACTCAATTCACTCCTTCCGCAAGAAGGAATTTAATATTTTCGATTAAGCAAACCGGTGTACCCTTAGGCGGCATTTTGATTAGCATCACTGGGCCTCCTTTAGCATCACTATGGGGGTGGAAGTCTGCTTTTGTTGCCATTGGTGTGGTTTGCCTATTAACTTTATTTATTCTTCAACATCGCCGTCACTATTGGGATGAAAGTAGAAACCCTTTATCGCGAACTAAGAAACTTAACTTCCTTTCTTTCTTGGATAAAGGTCGTCCTTTCCTGTGGCTTGGGGCGTCAGGTTTTTTCTTATCGTCTGTCCAAATATGTTTGTTAAGTTTTGCCGTCATCTTTATGGTGGAGTCACTTCTGATACCATTGATAACAGCTGGATTCGTAGCTTCAATAATACATTTCTCTGGTATGGTTGGGCGTATAAGCTGGGGTTTTGTGGCAGATTTATTAGGAGATAGTATTTTAGTTTTGCTTTTTCTTTCAGGAATGACTTCTTTGTTTTTTATTATTCTGGTCATTTCAGGCTATTTTTCCTCTGCATGGATTTCTATGATTGTTTTGATTGCTTCCGGTCTTTCAGTTATTAGCTGGAATGGTGTTTATTTAGCGGAAGCAGCAAGGCGTAGTGATTCTAATGATGTCAGTGAAGCTACTGCTGCTGCTCTGACTTTTACTTTTTTTGGTGCTTTAGTTGGCCCTTCTCTCTTTGGGTTGGTTTTATGGTATACAAATAGTTATCATGCTGCGTTTCTCCTGGTTTCTTTTCAAGGTATGTTGGCTTTTTTTTGCCTTTGGCGCTGTTGGTTCTCAGACAATCAAAGTGTTTGAAATGGTCTCCTATTCTTTGCTGACTGACGTCAACCCCGCTTATTCATCAGGGCATCAATTTCACCCCCTGTACCCGTTGGACCTCGATTTAGACAGTCATAAGCGTAAACTACTGATTATCCTAAAAACGCCTTTTAAAAATTGGCACTATAAGCGTAATGCCAGTCAGTTAAGCCTGACTGGCATTTTTCTAACCGCATATTTTTGTGGTCGTGTCCGAACAGCACGCGGGTACGACCTTTCTCGTTTATCGGGTAGCAAGAAGGAAGTCGCCATCTCTAACATCGACCTCATTACCTCGGGAAGACGGCCAGGTGATACCGCCGGCAACATGGATAACTCTTTGATAATAAAATGGGCAGCTTGATGAAAGCTCAACTGATTTGGATGAATACTCTCCAAACTGTAGGCCATTCGGGCCATCTGAAAGCGTATCAAGTTGTAGGCGAGCAACGTTCCCCATAATTCCTGGCGAACCATGTCCGGTGTACGACTACGCAGCGTGAGCCGACTGCCCAGCAGCGACTGCTTCATTTCCCGGTAGCCCAGCTCGATTTCCCAGCGATAGCTATAAAGATCCACGATATCAGCAGCAGGAAAGCGCAGCGGATCGGTCATCGACGTCAGTACCTGAACCTCTTTGCCCTTGACCTTACGACGCATCAGACGTGCTTCTAACGTCGCGGGCAAGTCTGGCCATTTCGCTCGCGCTTGTGGTGATGTCGTCAGGCGAACCAGTCGATCCTGACGCCCTAGCGAATAGATGTCTTCATATTGGGTTCACTTCCGTAACGGGACCAGCCAGTGGCGCTGTTCACCTGCTTGCTACCACGCATGCAGCAGACCTAGCGAATAAAACCCGCGGTCAAATAACGTTAGTGAGTGGCCAGGTGTACTGGTGATCAGGTCTGTCGTCAACGCCACTTCGCCCGTCGAGATACTGTCAAACGCGGCGCCCGTGATCAGGTGGCTCGTCAGCTCCATTTGACACACCATCCGC
>CAXBKC010000243.1:0-6297 GCA_963975615.1 uncultured Oleiphilus sp. | reverse complement strand
CTCAACGAGCGGACAAAATTCGCTCCCTGAGCCCGTCGAAGGGATGTTCCGGTTTCCACTGATTCTCGTTTCTTCAACGTTTCGACAAGCTCAACGAGCGGACAAAATTCGCTCCCTGAGCCCGTCGAAGGGATGTTCCGGTTTCCACTGATTCTCGTTTCTTCAACGTTTCGACAAGCTCAACGAGCGGATATTTCACAAAGTCTGAAACTGAAAAGACTTAAAGCCTAAGTTCTGAAGCCCATTAGAAAACTCACTTTTGTGAGCAATGGGTTTTGAGAAATATAGCTGATGTGGCTCCACTTCAAACTGAAATTTATCCATGCCCGATTTTGAAAAACCTGCTAATAAGTGAGTCACCCTATTCGCAACGGCTTCTCCTGAATCTACCCAACGTACATCTGGCAAAGATTCACTTAAATAAGTTTTTAACAGAGGAAAATGCGTACAGCCTAAGACTACGGTATCCACAGGTAGCTTGTTCTCAGTCGGCCTAAATGGATTTAAGATCTCATCGATTACCTTCCTATTAACCACCTGATCATTGAGTAAGCTTTCAGCTTCAATCACCAACTCACTAGAACCTACCTTTATCACCTCACAACCTTGAGCATAATCGTCAATTAATTGATCGGTATAAGGCCGTAAAACAGTTGCTGGTGTCGCCAGTAAACCTATGCGTTTATTGTTACTCATAATAGCCGCCGGTTTGATCGCAGGAACAACCCCTACAAAAGGGATATCGAACAAGCTACGCAACTCTGGCAGAACTAGGGTGCTGACTGTGTTACAGGCGAGAACAACCAACTTTGGCTGATGCACGGCTAACATTTTTCCGACGATAAATGTTAGCCGTGCCCTAAGTTCTTTTTCGGGCAATAAGCCATAGGGAAAATAAGCACTATCGGCGAAATAAATAATTTGAAGTTCTGGCTGCTGAGCCAGAATAGACTGACAAATACTAAGACCACCGACGCCAGAATCAATCACGAGGATAGATTTTGGCAAAACGACTCCAGTTGAATCTAATTCAACCGGAGCTTTCTTTAAAATACCTTTATTATTAATCAAGTATTCGCCTAAGCAAAACGCTTTCTCATGGCTGCTAATAACACCCAAAGGAAAATTAATAAAGGTACAAAGAAGATATTGATCAACTTCAATTGCATCCCGAGAGACTCGATATCCTGATCCAATTGATGCTGAACATCTCTTAATTGCTTACGTATTATAAGCTTTTCTGTTTGGAATTTCTCAAGCTCAGTGGCTTGCTCATCACTGAACATAGCGCCATCGCTCTCACCACGAAGCTGCTCTAGCTCAACCAGCTTAGATTCAGTTGCATCCAACTCTTCCTCTAAGCGCTTTTGTTGCTCTAGGAAGCGTGCTTCAGCATCTAAACGTAAAGCCTCAACCCGCTCAAAAGGACGGTTAAACCTTCCCTGACTACGAATTTCAATTAGATCAGGATGACCGGAGAAATTCTCAACTGAGTTCACTAAAAAACTACCGTTGTCAGCCCAAGGCGATACAATTTGCTGCCCGAAAAAGTTTTGAACCTGAACCCACAAACGATCACTTAGAACATCTGTATCTGATACCACTAATAAGCGTAGCTCGTCGGTTGCAAGGTTTTTGGCAGATAATGAAATCTCGACAGCTTCTGCTTTATTTTCTTGCTCAGCGCCTTCAGCATCAATCTCTTCATCGATTTCAGGCTCTTCTGTATAACGAATGCCATCTGGAAACGCAGTTTTTGCTTTACCCGTCACCTTTGCCGCAAGAATATAACGTTCACCTGTTGGGGCAAAATCATTCATTAGGGTTTGAGGGTCTGCTAATTGAGTTAATAGCTCAGCTTTACGTGGTTGTGCTTGATCACTGGTTAAAACCAAGGGCGAGACTTGAACTTCGCTTCCCTCAACCCGATCTAAAATCCCGGCAGAAGACCAATTCATACTCTCTAAACCATGAATAATAATATCCTGCTCTGCTTCACCAACAGAGTCTTGAGGATTAATGCTCAACAAACCAATGTGTCGTACTGGATTTCGTGACTGACCAACGCCGACAACCATTGAATTGGCGAAATCTGTCACAAACATTTCTTCTCTAAGCTTTATACCCCAATTCGGTAGCAAGTCGGCTAAATCTGAACGCTGAACAGAGGGCGCCCCACCTTGTGCTGCAATTGTTTCAGCATAAGGGTCTAAGAAAACAATCGTTCTACCACCACCAATGACAAACTGATCTACTGCAAATTTTAATTTTTCAGATAGGTTTTGTGGGGCGATCAATAATAGAACATCGATATCACTAATTTCTGTCGCATTATCATCAATCCATTCAACCTGAAAACCTTGTTGAATATAATCCAGAATAGTCCAAGCGGGTGTTGATTGACGAGTCATATAATCAAACCCGCCTTGGATATCAATACCACTATAAACACCCACTTTGGGTAAGCTGGTTTTTGCTAAGGATGAAATAAGTTTGGTTAGTTCATACTCTAAGTAAGCTTCTCTATCTGGTTGCATAAAAGGGATGATTTCTTCTGCGCCAGCTTCATTTTTTATACGCAAGCCAAAGTAAATAACGTCACCTCTGGCTCCCGCTGGTACGCCTTGAAGCCCAGCTAAAGCAGCTTCATCTTCAGCTTCTGAAAAGGGCTCAGGATCAACCGTATCAAATATCAGTTTACCATCAGATAAATTGACATATTCTTCAATCAACTCTTCTACACGCTGCTTATATGTACGTAACGCTGGTAGCTGAGAGGATGCTTTATCTGAAAAGAACAAGGTCAGTGTGACCGGCTGTTCAATCCCTTGTAAAATGCGCTCCGTACCTTTAGACAAGCTATATAAACCGCTTTCAGTTAAATCTAAGCGCGCACCCGTTAAAAACTTTGAACTCATTAAAATGACAAAAAACATCAGCACAAAAACGCCGATCAGTACTTTTGGAGAGGCCGTTAATTTCATAATATCTATTCCTTAATCTGCTTTCTTCATATCGACAACTAATACCGTGGCATAAAGCCAGGCCGCGATGAGCACAAGAAAATAAATCAAGTCCCTCAAGTCAATCACACCTCTGGAGATAGCTTCAAAATGAGTCAGAAAACTCAAAGTCGCAAAACCATCGACAAGCCATAAAGGCGCCCAGCTAGAAAATACGTCTTGGACAATTGGAAAGCCGCTCACCACCATTAAGAAGCAGACAACCAAGGTTAGAATAAAAGCAATAATTTGATTTTTTGTGGCGGCAGATAAACAAGAACCAATCGCTAAAAAGCCACCTGCCATCAACCAAGCCCCTATGTAGCCAGCTAAGATTACACCATTGTCCGGCGAACCTAAGTAATTGACTGTTAGCCATAATGGAAAGGTTAATACCAGAGCAAGACCAACAAACAACCATGCAGCCAGAAATTTACCGATCACTATTTGAGAGGTTGTGATAGGTAAGGTCATCAATAGCTCGATGGTGCCACTTCGGCGCTCTTCAGACCATAAACGCATCGCCACTGCCGGAACCAACACCAAATATAGCCAAGGTATAAAGTTAAAAAAAGAACTTAAACTTGCCTGGCTTTGTTCAAAAAAACGCCCTAGGTAAAACGTAAATACACCGGACAGCATCAAAAATATAATAATAAAAATATAGGCTACGGGTGTCGCAAAATAAGCTGACAACTCGCGCTTTAAAATAATATTAATCGGGCTCACGCGCTTTGCTCCTGTTTAACAGTGTTTGGCTGTGCATGATTCAATGTTACTTTGCGGAACACGTCATCCAACTGACCACTTTCAACATGTAACTCTTCAACCAAACTATTATTTTTGTGCAATACAGAGTTCACCGCTGATAAAATCGCCTTACCGTCAACCGGGTAAACCGTAATCATGCCTGACTCATCCTGAGTAAGGTTTTGAACGTCACTTAAAGCTTTAAGTTCAGCTAAAATTTCTTCGGACGAAGATTGCAGACGAATTCGAACAGCGTTATGTAGGTCTGACTTAGCTGCCAATTCTACTGGCGTGCCGTCAAATACGATTTTGCCTAATGAAAGAATCATTGCTCGCGTACAAACTGCACTCACTTCCTCTAATATATGCGTGGAGATGATCACTGTTTTTTCTTTCGAAAGATTACGAATAAGTTGACGCACTTGGTGTTTCTGATTCGGATCTAGGCCATCGGTTGGCTCATCCAGAATCAAAACCTTTGGATCGTGAATCAAAGCCTGTGCTATGCCAAGCCGACGACAATAACCCTTAGACAGGTTCTCGACCCTGCGATCAAGCACCGGCTGAAGCTCAACCTTTTCCACTACACTTTGTATTCGACGTTTTAACTCATCCCCCGAATAGCCTCTAACTTGTGCAATAAATTTTAAGGCTGCACTAACTGTCATATCAGCATAGGCAGGAGCCCCTTCTGGCAAATAGCCAATTTCTAATTGTGCCGCGATAGGATCTTTAAGAACATTATGGCCAAGCACTGTCACGCCACCACTAGTGGGCGCCAAAAAGCCGGTAATAATCTTCATAGTTGTAGATTTACCAGCACCATTTGGGCCTAGAAATCCTAAGACCTCACCTGGCTGAATGGTGAAACTGATATTATCTACAGCGCAAAAATCGTCAAAATATTTTGTTAGATTAGATATCTGTATCATGGTTAACTCGATTATTCTTCTGATAGATAAGAAAGTAGAAATAGCTTATTGATCATTTATTCAACAAAGCAAAGCTTGACTAGCAAGTAGCGGTGAAATATAGAGGCCGCAACACTCCATTTCAAGTCATTTTAACTTACATTTTGGTATATCTTTCTTCATCATTGGCCATATAAGAACACTCGCCTTTGCCTTGCATGATTATTGGCTTTAAACTAGCCGCTAATAATCAGCCTTTAGAGTCAGACTATTCTATGCGCAAGTACTTCAATATAAGCTCCCTTCTATTCACACTCCTTAGAAAAATACTCTTTCTTTGGGTCAAAACAGAAGTTAAGGGTGCCGAACAGGAAAACATTCAACTCGACCCTGACAAACCTGTTTGTTATGTCCTGCAGTATCGTTCTTTATCTGCACGCTTAGTACTAGAACAGGTTTGCTTAAAGTCTTCGCTGCCCTCCTCTCAATCCCCCTTAAGGATTGGTGATCATCAAATTAAGCGCTCCGTTTTTTTCTTATACGAACCTCAGGGTAACTTATTCAAAAGAAGACAAACCCCCACCGTATCTGGCCGTTTAAAACAAATCATTCATGATGTAGCAGAACAAACCGGTGATGATACAGAAACCGCATTAGATGTTCAGATGGTGCCCGTTTCTTTATTTTGGGGGCGTTCGCCAGAAAAAGAAAAGTCATGGTTAAAGCTTTTACTAAGCGACGGCTGGTCTGTTCCGAGTCACTTAAAACAGTTATTTATTATTCTTTTACACGGACGACGTACACTAGTTCAATTCAATCAGGCGTTGTCGGTGCAGCAAATTTACCAGGAAAGTAAACATGACGCTGAACGCGGGGCCAGAAAAGCCGCACGAATACTGCGCGTACACTTCAGAAGAGTTAGGCAAACCGTCTTAGGGCCAAACCTTTCACATAGACAAAATCTAGTTCAGGGAATCATTAATAGCCAGGAAGTAAAGAAGAGCATCCAACTTCACGCCGAAGAGTCTGGCTTAACGGTTACGAAAGCAACGCAACTTGCGCATAAGTATGCGGATGAAATCGCCTCAAACCTACAGATTTCTATGATTCATTTTCTTGAGCGACTTTTAAACAAACTTTGGCATAAAATTTATAACGGTATTGCTCGTAACAACCTAAATACCGTGCGTGAAGTTACTAAAGACCACGCTGTTATTTACGCCCCCTGTCATCGAAGCCACGTAGATTACTTACTACTTTCATCTATGTTATTTGAAGAAGGCATCATGGTCCCTCACATTGCTGCGGGTATCAATTTAAACCTGCCTATCGTTGGCCCAATTCTTCGCCGTGGTGGTGCTTTTTTTATGCGCCGCAGCTTTAAAGGGAACCAACTTTATGCGACCGTTTTTTCTGAATATATCCACACTATTTTTAAGCGTGGCTATTCTGTTGAGTATTTTATAGAAGGTGGCAGAAGCCGAACAGGAAGAACGCTGAACCCGCGTGCGGGCATGGTAGCCATGACAGTGAGCAGTTATCTGCGTGACCAGCAAAAACCCATTGCCTTTATTCCTGTCTACTTTGGTTATGAAAAAGTACTAGAAGGCAGCTCTTATCAAGGTGAACTGCGC
>CAXBKC010000242.1:0-6309 GCA_963975615.1 uncultured Oleiphilus sp. | reverse complement strand
AGGAGTTGTGGAACCGTTTCAAATCTGCAGCAGACAAAGCTTTTGAGCCTTGCGCCCTATTTTTTGCAGAGCAAAAGCAGTTAAAACAAAATAACCTAAGCAAGCGCCAAACTCTCTTGGCGCAAGTTAAAGAGTACACTGCCAATATCGACTGGGAGCAAGTGAGCAGCAAAAACTCCCACCCAAGTTGGGGTTCTTCCGATTGGAAAACTGCAGACAAAATAAGTCGTCAAGCACGACAAGAATGGCGAGACGCCTTTCCTGTTGATTTTAAAGCAACCAAGTCAATACAGTCTAAATTTAATACCATAATAGCTTAGACCTTCATTTAGAAGATGAGAAAGCACATAATTTGAGCCTCAAACAAGCCATTGTAGATGAAGCGCAGGCTTTATCAGAAGCAGATGATATCGAGGCAAGTATCCAAGCGATAAAATCACTTCAAGAAAAATGGCAGAAAATCGGTATCACCCATCATAAAATGGATCGTAAGCTTTGGGCCCAGTATCGAGCTTGCTGTGATGCCGTTTTCGCTAAAAAAGACCAGCAGCGCGAGCTACAACGTTCTGAATTAGATGAAACAATTCAAGCTGCAAACGCAAAGTGCGCTACTTTAGAAGAAGCTCTCAAAGAGTTAACATCCAAATCAAATGATGAACTTAAAAGCCTATTAAGTGATTATAAAAAAGAAGCGCAATCATTATCTGCATTACCTGCAAAAGTGCATGAAAAATTATCTCAGCGTTTTGAGGCAATGATCAATAATATCAAAAACGAACTTAAACTAAGAGGCAAACAACACGAACTGGCTAGTTGGAGCGAGATGTCCCGAAAATCAGCCCTGCTAAAACAAACCTACCGTGAAACAAAGAAGCAGCAGCAAGCACTGAATGAAAGCCAAATAGCAGAGCTCGACCAAGCGTTCACATCGACAGTTGAATTAGCCTCTGATATCGAAACTAAGTTCAATGAGCTATGTGTCGCATTAAAAGAAGATAGCCTTTCTGCGCCTCAAATAATAGATCTGGAGCAAGCCAAATCGGTCTGTATCGCTTGTGAAATTGCAGCGGGATTAGAGTCGCCTGAGACAGACAAAGACTTGCGAATGCAACTTCAAGTTAGCCGTTTATCGGAAGGTCTTTCTTCTGGTGCTGAAAGCCTTTCCAAAGAAGCTCAGCTAGAAAAAGCCTTGACTCAGTGGTACCTGTCGCTCGTAGCAACAGATGCCGACTTAAGTGTTTTTGAGGCTCGTATAGAAACAGCTAAAATTACATTATTTGGATGAACTATTTGCTGTAACTGAGTAAAGTTGAGAGATAGGTGCAACTGAGTTCTTAAAGCCTATTCAGACACTATCAGAATTGAGGATGAAGCTCTGTGATACCTTTTATATTTGCTCAATCATCTCTCTCTCAGCATGCTTTCTTGCACCAGATAGATTAGCTACTGAGTTTTTAAAAAAGTTAAATGGTGAAGTAGCGAACTATGAGATAAGGAGTTTCCCGGATGGCGAAACGTATCTAAGAGTCTTAAGTGATTGCCTCAATCGAGACATTATTATTCTCGCTAACCTACACCAGCCAAATAGCAAGCTTGTTCCGCTCATATTCTTATGTGAAGTTCTCAAAGAGATGGGCTGTAACAAGATAACCTTGATAGCACCTTACCTACCTTATATGCGCCAGGATATCCAGTTTCACGCCGGTGAAGCGGTCACTTCGCGTTTTTTTGCAAAGTTGATCAGCCAACATGTTGATCTCCTCATCACGATTGACCCCCACTTGCATCGTTACCACAGCCTATCACAGATTTACACCTGCGATACTCGCGTTCTCCAAGCAAACCCTGTTATTGCTGAGTGGATCAAGCTCAACATTGAAAAGACTTTTATTGTTGGCCCCGATAGTGAAAGCGAACAATGGGCGGCAAATATCGCTAACCTGATCGGCTGCCCTTACCTGATTCTTGAAAAACAACGCTTTGGTGACGCCGATGTAAAAGTGAGTGCTGATAGTGCCGAAGACTACAAAGACCTCACCCCGGTTTTAATTGATGACATCATTTCTACTGGCCGTACCATGATTGAAACCGCTAAGTGGTTAAGTGATGAAAAGCTATGCCCTCCAATTTGTATTGGCGTGCATGCTTTATTTTCTGGTGATGCTTTACAAGCCCTGCAAGAAGCCAATATCGAGAAGGTTTTAACCTGCTCAACGATCACCCACGACACCAATGAAATTGACATTAGCAACTTACTAATTACTGCATATAAGCAAAGCCAAACTAGCAACTAGGGCGCTTTTTGTTTGCAACAAGCTAAAGTAACAATATTATTCTTGTAAATACTAGGGATTATGGTATTAAGTGCCTTAGATAGATTGACGTGATTTCTCACTCACTTAGCATTGTACGAGAACATAATTAATAGATTGATTTCTATAGCTTCATACAACTAAAACTAGATGAAGCCTTTATTTTTTGACAGTAAATCTACTGTCATTTCTACCTACTATTTAAAAAGTAATACCCAGTTATTCAGGAGAAAGAATTGACTCAACAAAAAAACACGCCTTGGACGATTCAAAAGTCCGCCGACCTATACAGAATTGATCGATGGGGTAATGACTATTTTGGTTTATCTGCAGACGGAAAGGTCACAGCAAAAACACTGAATACAGCCATTCCACTTCTCGACATCGTAGAAGGGATGGTTGATCGTGATCTCCAAATGCCGGTTTTACTAAGAATTGAAAATATTCTTGATGCCCAGATAATGCGTTTAAATGAAGCCTTTGCAACGGCTATCAAGAAAGTCGGCTATAAATCACGCTACCGTGGTGTTTATCCGATCAAAGTAAACCAACAAGCGCAAGTTGTTGAGGAAATTGCCAAGTTTGGTGCTCGCTATGAACACGGTTTAGAAGTAGGCAGCAAACCAGAAATGATAGCAGCAATGTCTACCCTGACAGAACCTGGCAGCCTAATCATCTGTAATGGCTACAAAGACAAAGAATTTATCGAGCTAGGGCTACAAGCCTCTAAGCTGGGTTATACCTGTTTCTTTGTTATTGAAACCACAACCGAGCTGCCCATTATTATCGAGCGCAGCCGAGCAATGGGTATTCAGCCGACAATCGGTGTGCGCGTAAAGATGACCTCTCAAGTCAGTGGTCACTGGAACTCAACCAGTGGTGACCGAAGCGTGTTTGGTTTAACAAGCACCCAACTTATTGATGTTGTCGATACCCTGAAACAAGAAAACATGCTGCATTGCTTACAGCTACTTCATTGTCATTTGGGTTCGCAGATTCCGAGCATCCATGAAATAAGAAGTGGTGTTGTTGAAGCTTGTCGTTATTACACCGACCTTGTTAATGAAGGTGCGGTACTCACGCACATCGATTTAGGTGGCGGCCTTGCCGTTGATTACACCGGCGCCCAAAGCAATGACGACAAAAGCCGGAACTACAGCCTCGATGAATATTGTGAAGATATCGTCGACACGCTCAAACAAACACTTGATGACTACAATATAGATCATCCAATTATTGTTACCGAGTCTGGTCGAGCAACTGTTTCTTATTCTTCGATATTGTTATTTAACATTCTAGATACCAATACCTTTGAACCGATCAGCCTGCCTGAGGCAAAAGCCGATGAGCACAGTCTACTAAGTAAAATGCGCGATATTTTGGGCTATCTAACGCCACAACGTGTTCAAGAATGCTATAACGATGCCCACTTCTATCGTGATGAGGTACGAGAGCTATTTAAGCGCGGACAAATTAATCTTCGTGCTCGTTCTATCGCCGAAAATCTGTTTTTAGATGTACTTCATCGTATTGCAGACTTAATGGATACCATGGATAGAATTCCGCCCGATTTAGAGAACTTAAAACTGTCATTAGCCGATATTTACTACGGTAACTTCAGCTTATTCCAGTCTTTACCAGATATGTGGGCCATCGATCAGGTGTTTCCGATCATGCCAATTCACAGACTAGACGAAGAACCTACCCGTCAAGCCGTAATCGCAGATATCACCTGTGACTGTGATGGTAAAATTGATAGCTTTATTGATGAATTTGAAACAGCTAAAACTCTTGCACTCCACCCTCTTAAAGAAGATGAAGAGTATTACTTAGGCGTGTTTCTAGTCGGGGCATATCAAGAAACGCTAGGTGATTTACATAACTTATTTGGCGATACCAATGTCGTTAGCGTACGCATAAATTCTGACAACACCTTTGACTTTGTGAAAGAAATTCACGGCGATACTATTTCAGATGTATTGAGCTATGTTGAATATCAACCAAAGGAAATGGAAGAGAAGTTCAGAAATACCGCAGAACGTGCCGTTAAAGAAGGCAGAATAACTGCACGTGAGCGCCAAGAAATGATTAAAAACTTTCACGCCAGTATGCGTGGTTATACCTACTATGAAAAAGACTAGTTAATAAACCTACTACCCCACTCTAACGCTCCCCTTAATCGGGGAGGATAATATTATAACCATTTTCGATTACAGATTAGATTTACAGGAAACATGTCATGTCAAAAGTTCTTATTATTGGTGCAGGCGGTGTCAGTCAGGTAGTTGTGCATAAATGCGCTCAGCTTCCAGAGGTATTTACAGAGATAGTCTTAGCGAGTCGGACTAAATCCAAGTGTGATGCCATCGCAGCACAAGTAAAAACAAACTACGGCCGCGTTATCGAAACAGCACAAGTGGATGCAGATAATGTTCCTGAACTAGCTGCCCTGATCAATAAAGTTAAGCCTTTCATGGTGATCAACGTTGCGCTTCCATATCAAGATTTAACGATCATGGATGCTTGCCTAGAAACCGGTGTTCACTACTTGGATACAGCAAACTATGAGCCACTAGATACCGCCAAGTTTGAATACAGCTGGCAGTGGGCTTATCAGGAACGCTTTGAAAAAGCAGGACTAATGGCCTTACTAGGATCTGGTTTTGATCCTGGTGCGACCAACATGTTCACCGCTTACATTGCCAAGCATTACTTTGACGAGATTCAATACCTAGACATCATCGACGTCAATGGTGGCGACCACGGTTATCCTTTTGCAACCAACTTCAACCCGGAAATTAATATCCGTGAAGTCACTGCAGAATGTCGTCATTGGGAAAATGGTGATTTTGTCACCACGCCAGCCATGTCTACCAAGCAAAGTTTCACCTGTCCTGATGGCGTAGGTACTTATAATATTTTCAGAATGTATCATGAAGAACTTGAGTCATTGACCAAGAATTTTCCGACCATTAAGCGCGCACAATTTTGGATGAGCTTCGGTGACAGTTACCTCAAGCACCTTGAAGTATTGGGCAACGTTGGCATGACAGGCATTGAGCCAATAGAGTTCCAAGGTCAGCAAATTGTGCCTATTCAGTTTCTAAAAGCCTTACTTCCTGACCCTTCAACTTTAGGCCCGCGCACAAAAGGCAAAACTTGTATAGGCTGTGTCGTTAGAGGGATAAAAGACGGAAAAGAAAAAACTGTCTACTTGTATAACATCAAAGATCATCAAGATTGTTACAAAGAAGTTCAGTCTCAGGCTATCTCATACACAACGGGTGTGCCTGCCATGATTGGCGCCAAGATGATGATAGAAGGCACATGGATGAAGCCAGGCGTTTGGAACATTGAACAGCTTGATCCAGATGCATTTATGGAAGATATGAACAAACACGGCCTACCGTGGCAAATTATTGAAGAGCCTGGCTTTGATCTAATCTAAGGCTTATTGAGGCTGCCAGGCAGCCTCTTTTTCTAACTCAATGAGATTCGACTTCTTAAAATGATTAAAAGTAAAAGTTTTACCAAGTTTGATGCTACCCGCACGCCCTCACCTTGCTTTGTGGTTGATGAAGTCGCGATAGAAGACAATCTAAAGATTTTAAAGCGTGTCCAGGATGAATCTGGTGCCAAAATTTTAATGGCGCTTAAAGCATTTTCAATGTTTAACTTAGCGCCTTTAATTAGCTCTTATCTTAAAGGTACCTGTGCCAGCGGTTTGCATGAAGCTCGCCTTGGACGTGAAGAATTTGGCGGTGAAGTGCATACTTTTTCTGCCGCTTACACTGAAGCCGATCTGAAAGAAATCTTAAAAATCACTGACCATTTGGTATTTAATTCATTTGGCCAGTGGCAACGTTTTCAACCACTCCTTCAAGAAGCAAAAAAAGCTAAACCACACTTACAGTTTGGTTTACGGGTTAATCCTATGCATTCTGAAGGCGCTGCTCCTATTTACGACCCTTGCGCTCCTGGCTCACGTTTAGGCATC
>CAXBKC010000241.1:0-6317 GCA_963975615.1 uncultured Oleiphilus sp. | reverse complement strand
AAAGCCTTCCGACCAATAATACTCCATCTCTTCTTACTCAAACTTATGAAGCAACACTTAATGTATTTGGGCAATTCAGCCAAGACATATTGGCATTAAATGTTTCGCCATTTGATTAAATGTCGTTTCTGGAAAAAGCCTTATTATGAAAAATTCTGACGTCGCTAAGGTTGTGCCGGGCGCATCTAAAATACTCAGTAAATGGAATTGCACAGATAAAGATAAAAGTATTCTGTTGGGTTACGGCAGTGAAGAAGAATTTTTAGTGATGCTTTCAAACCCAGAAGGACATACGTTTTCAGAAGAACAAATATTACGCATGAGTTATGTCTTTAATATTTACCGGTCTCTTAATACACTTTTTAACTTACCTGAAAGTTCAGATAACTGGGTAAATAAGCCTAATAAAGCCCCTATATTTAGAGGTCAATCTGCTCTCGATACGATGAAAAAAGGAGAGCTGAAAGATTTAGCTTCAGTGTCGAATTATCTTCATTATTTTTTATACATCTAGAGAGACTTTTAGTCACTTTAATGAATACTTTTTGTGTTGCTGAATTTACCGATTTACATAAAAACGATTGATAAAAGCCAGCTAAGAATAAAGGTAAACGAGCATTATGAATAATTTGTTAAAGCAACATCCTGAGATTTTATGCTTCAGAGCATTTGATATGAGAGACCATTTTCCTGAGCCAGTAGAAACTTTCGAAAAAGCTTTGGAACTACTCCAATCTGATAGAGCCTACCTCCCTGAAATGTCTGGAGAAATTGTTTGCTACCTGAAATCAGGCGAGTCTATAAAAATACCTCATTCGCTTTTTAAAGTTGAAGAAAATCGGTTTGCTTCCATTGAAGAAGCGACAGAGTGGGTAAACGAACGTGCAAAAGATATAAAACCTCTTTTAGGAGCCGAAATCGCTAATCCTGAACTGCCATTAGAGGAACAAATAAATGAAGCTATGCAGTCGACTGAAACGCAAATCATTTCTTCATCACTAAACCTGAGTATGTGCCAATACGTAAATGATTGGCTCACTAAAACCATTGATTGCTTGTCTGAAGAACGCGGTAATAAAGTAAAACTTAAAAAAAATAAGCGCTTGTCTGAGGTGCTTGAGAATTATAAATCTACATTTCCTGATAAACCCTTAAGTACTGAAGAATTAAAGAAAAAGAAAAAAGACGATGCTGACACTCTCTTATTTTTTAAAACTCGTTTCGACGATCTCAAAAACCCGAAACGATGGGTTATCACTAGTCGAGATTGTGTGTTAACGAGTATTAGCGGGAATGCCTATTTTGATGTAGTGAATCATCACTGGACAGCAAGAATATCAGACGCAACATGCATTAAAGATAAAGACATTGCAGAGGCAATTATCGAATCTTTTGGTGAGGACAATTATGCCAGCGTGATTGAGCATTTTGTCAGTCAAAGAGAATTATCAAAAACAGCTATTAAGTTGGAAAACGATCCCGCCGTCATTCACTACCACGAACAAACTGATACGTACCTGTATGAAGAACGCAATTACTTCAGTGACTATGAAGCGCATGCAATAATATCACTTTCAAATCCTGACCAATTCACCATCCAAAAGAACCATCCAGCTCCGTGTCAGCTATATGTCAGCATCCCTGATATAGCCATGGATGAACTCGCAAAGGCATGGTGCAAACACAGGAAAACTGAAGGTGATTTCAAATAACTGCTTAATTAAAACAGTTTGTCTAATACAAACAAAGAGCGAATAAATACTGATGGAAACAACGATAGAGAAAGATGAAAACGGCGATATGCTTTTAAATATCCCTCGCGAATTAATTGCGTCTGGGCTTTTCTTGGAGGGAGATGAAGTTTCATGCTCGGCAGTGCCTGGGTGTCTTCGTATTGACAATTTATCTTGTAAACAGATGCAAGTTTCGCGATTTAGACGCAACTTAAATAGCATTCTGAAAAATATTGATAACGATAAACACCCTTTAAATAGAGTGTTTGTGAAGAGCAAGACTTCTTCATTTTGGGTGATATCGCATGATAAAAACAAACAACGAGCCTACTTTCTGAAAGGTGAATATCAGGGAGATATTCATGAATAGAACAATATCTAAAGATTACCAGCGTCGCCTGGGTCATAAGATAAAGGAAAGAAATGACTTCGACCCTTATCAGTTCATTATGAATGTGGCTGAGTTAGTTAAAGAGAAAATACTCATCTTTCGAGATGACGATTATTCAGTATCAATAAAAAACAACAAGTTAATCATAAGCAACACCAAAACCATTGAAATTGCAGTGTCGCGGTTCAGAAGAGAGATTAGGAAAATACTTCGGCAGCTTGAAAACTCGGATCACCGATTTGTAGTTACTAATAAAGGTAAAAGAGAGTTTGTCTGCATCAGTATTAGTGAGTACGAAAGCCTATTAGCCACTAAAAATTTATTAGAAAATCATGTCGATATTAAATGAAGTAGCGGTCTTTCAAGCGCTAAACCTGAGTAAAATATGAGCAAAAAAACGATAAAACCTGACCAAGCTTTAGTTAAACGCTTACTAATGCGAATCGACCCTTTATTTTTTACGTATGATGAAAGTAGGCAAAATAAAGAGCGCCAATCATACTTCTTTAAGCATCGTGACGTGATCACTGAATTTCTGTTCAAACATGTATTAAAGCTTGCATATGAACAGGATGTAGATATTGACGATACACTTACTTCAGTGCAATTGGGTTATCTAAATGCGTATGTTACCGCTTTGACGGGTATAGGCAAAAACTCATTTGTTTTTAATGAATTTCAAAGCCAGGACTTCGATTTAACACGCTACCCAACATTATATGATTACGACTTGCAAGAATTTCAATATCAACAAAATGCATTTAAAGAACACAGTGAGGGAAGTTTTACTGAAAAACCATATCGCCTGCATCTAAATCACAATTGGGTAAGAATGTTCGATCTTGAAGGACATTTTCGTTATTCAACGCAATCAAGTCTTAGTCATCATTTAATAGATAAACTTACAGAGCATGCTTCAGCTAGGGTAAATAAACTCATTCCAAATCACTTTGTAGAAGGACCAGAGAATGGAAAAAAAACAAAAGGCGGTTTTCTTTGGGATTATAAGCTTGAAGCAAATGGGCTTGAGCGACATTTAGACGAATTAAAGTCGAGATATAGAGATTATCTGAATGAATTAAAGAATCAATTAGATGATGCTTTTGATAGAGATGAAGAATATGCTGTTTATTTTAAAGAGAGTGATTTTGCAACAGAGCATCACCTGGAAATCATCATCAAAAATGCTAAAACTGCGAAATCTATTACCTTCCAAAACTATTTACGAGATTGTCAGCAATTCATAAAACCTGCTGAAGAGTCTGAGCAGTTGTATCAAATCGAATTGGAAAAACTCGATAGATTTATCAATGAAAACTATCGCGATGTGATGGAAAATTTGGACACCAAGATAAGTCCGCTAAAGCAAAAGAATCAAATAATCATATCTCAAGAAGCAATCCAGGACATGGTTAAAATTAGAGATGAAGATGGTAAATAGCAGAAAACAGGCCGCTTTATTACTTAAAAGAGCGAAGAGATAAAATTATGACCACTATTGCATTACACAGTGATCTGCACCTTGAAAGGCAGTGTCTGCCTAAGGACTGGCTTACAAATGTACCCGATATATTGATTCTCGCTGGAGACATCATCCGTATTGATGAGAGTTACCAGTTCCTGACCTATATTGAAAATAAGTACGAATCTACTCATGTCATTTATGTGACGGGTAATCATGAGTATTACGATATTGAAGATATGCTGGGTGCTGAGAAAGCATTAAATGAAATGCTGAAACCCCACAAAAGAATTCATTTCCTTCAAAATGATGCGATAGACATTAACGGTATCCGTTTTCTAGGGACGACAGGTTGGAGCAGAATGCTCAGCCTAAGTAAAGATAGGGACGTAGAAGATAAATACTCAATCAGCTATGCAATAAACGATTTCCGTCTTATTGGTTATCAAGATCGCATATTTACAGTAGATGACTGTATTGAACTTGGCGAACAACAATACGCTTGGCTGAAAAGTGAACTTCAAAAACCGACAAGTTGCCAATCCACAGTGGTTATTACGCATTTTGCTCCCAGTTTATCGGTTAGAAATTTAACGTTTCCGCTTAATGAAATTTGTGCCTATTTCCACGCATCATTTGACGACCTAATCGAAGAGTTTGCACCGGATATTTGGATGTTTGGTCATACCCATGCCAATTTCGATATCCTCATGGGCAAGACTCGAGTTATCAGTAATCAAAAGGGTTACGGAAGAGAGTGTATTAATTCTTATCAGCCAGACTGGGTAATTGCGCTATGAATGATATAAAACTGACATTAGCTGAAGAAGTAAAAAAACTACTTCAGCATCTACAAATAGGTTTGTTTAATCATATTCTTATTTCTGGGAACAATGAGAAGCTAGATGATTTATATGAGCTTTTATGGCAAGAATGCCAATCTCAGAAGATGAATGCCTCACAATTCATAATTACAAATGAAAGTATTCACTCTATTCCTGATCAAGAGTATTCAGGACTTATGCTTATTAAAGGTTTGGAGTGCCTCAAGCCAAAACAAAACGAAACATATGCCTTGAGATCTCGTTTAGACGTGGGTCAATATCAGGGATTAAAGTCATTTATTTTCTGTGAAGAAAAAGCAGTTAACAAACATTTCAATGATTACGAAGCACCTTTTTATAAATTTTGTTTACGTCATAGTTTGCATGCTTAATTCGAATTTTATAAAAACCTAAGATCCTCTGAACTCACTTAACTTTATCAATCGCCCTAATTGCAAAATACTTTACTGTATACTTACTTTACAGTAGTTGTGTTTTGTTATACTTTACACGCTCAAAATAATAATTGAGGTTTTTCATGAGCGATGAAAAGCACGAAGTCTTACTAAGATTAAAAGCAATTGAGCTGCTAGCTTATTGGGAAGGCCGTCTGGTCACACCCAAGCTTGTTTCGTGGTTTGGTATTAGTCGTCAACAAGCCTCAAACGATATTAAGCGCTATCTTGCTGAACACAATCCAGGTTCTTTAATTCACGACCCTAGTGTAAAGGCTTATGTTCCAACGGCAGGCTTTCAACCGGTACTAACGTCTGGTCATGTTAATGAGTACATGAACCTAATCGGCGACTTTAATAACGAATCAATGGCGTGCACTCTTGAAACAGATGCCAATCTCGTCAGTGTTCAGTTGCCAGACAGATCCGTAAGGCCAGAAGTAGTAAGAGAGGTTTTAAGGGCTTGCAGATCAAATACCAGCATTAAAATTTTATACGCCTCTATGAGCAACCCATCTTGGCACGAGCGCGTTATATCCCCACATACGCTCGTGTATACCGGCTTTCGTTGGCATGTAAGAGCATATTGTCATTTAAAAAGTGAGTTCCGTGACTTCCTTTTATCCAGAATAGACCGAACACCACAAGTTAACTCTGTCGAAGCACCTTCAATTTCAAATGATAACGACTGGAATGAAATGGTGATGATCACATTGATACCCAATGAAAAATTGGATTCAAAACAGAAAGCCTTAGTCGAACGAGATTATAGCTTACCGGATGGCCGACTCCAGGTTTCAGTTCGTAAAGCGCTTGCTCATTACACCTTGCAGCGTTATCAAGCAGCAATCAGCGCTGAAGATGCAACAGATCCCAAAAAATATCCTCTTCAGTTGATTGAATCAGACCGTAAAAAAATCAGCCCTTATTTGTTTGAAAATAATGATACTGATGACTCTCAAGCTAAGGAAAGTATTGATGGTTGATTTCACCTATAACAGTGATCTCACAGGCGGCTCTTTGATGGTAAGAGAAAGCCGTATCATTGCAGATTTATTGCTGAAAGACGCTACTCCCGAGCAATGGCATGATGCTATCCAGGTTGAAAATCTATTACAAAAGAAAAGCCAAGCTTCAGCGAAGCGAAATGCTCAAGCAATTAGAAAACGCTTAGAATTAATTGAACCAGAATTTTGGCGAGCTCTCAGAGATGGAGATGATGAACTAGCAACACAAGTTACTTTTTGCGCCGCATTAGCAAGAAACTTATTGTTGGTCGAATTCATGGAACGCGTTGTTCATGACGCCTACGTCACTCATACCGAATATTTAGACTTATATCAGTGGAATGATTTTCTTGAAGATTGTGCCCATAAAGATCCAGTCATTCATGACTGGAAAGAATCGTCCAAGAAAAAGATTTAATTTTGAAACAGCAAATTATGGGTTTAA
>CAXBKC010000240.1:0-6330 GCA_963975615.1 uncultured Oleiphilus sp. | reverse complement strand
GAAAAACCACGTCCAAAAAATGATACAGAAGCTAAGTTCCTAGTACCTTTTGTGGAACGAATTTTTGGAGACTATGAAGAGTTAGCCTACGCAAAAGCCGTTCGGACGAATAGCCTGCCAGACAATATTCAAGTGTCAGAGTTTTATTTCAAAGCAGGAGCTATGAAAAATATAGCCAGCGCACAAAGAAACTATGTTTCAAGTAATTATACTTTCGTTGCGCGTGATTTAATCTTGAGTGGCGTCAACGTATTAGCACAATTAGTTTCTAAGAAAGAGTTAGATGGTGAAACCAAATTAAGCTTGAGCTGTAATACCGATGTTACCTTAGATATTATGCCTTTGATCGAAGAGCAAAAAGCTGCAGGTAAGAAAATTGTGACTCTTGCACAAGTGCATGATGACTTACCTTTTATGTATAACCGGGCGTTGGTTGATCCAGGGTTTTTTGACATTATTCTTGAAAATAAAACTTATAATACTGAATTATTCGCACCACCTAACATGTCAATCCCCGATCCAGATTATGTCGCGGGTTTGTATGCAAGCTCACTCATTAAAGATAACGGGACTCTCCAGATTGGTATCGGCTCATTAGGTGATGCCATTGTTTATGCCTGTAAGTTGCGGCATGAACAATCAGACTTGTATCAGAAAATAACAGAACCTTTAAACTTGGATGTGGATTTGACTGACACCTACGGCGGTACTCAGGCGTTTGAGAAAGGTTTGTACGGTTCAAGTGAGATGTTCGTGAATGGCTTTATGCATCTTATTAAGAGCGGTATTGTTAAGCGTAAGGTTTACGATGATCTGGATATACAGAACCTAATAAATGATGGAAAAATCACAGAAAAAGTGTCGAGTGATATGCTCGAATGCTTATTGAATGAATCGATTATTAGCCATCAGTTAACGCACTCAGATTTTTTATATCTTCAGCATTGGGGCATACTTTCCGATCAAGTTGAGTGGTTGGATGGTGAGCTAAAAGTTGGCGAGGAAGTTGTTTCTGCTAACTTAACGCTAGGCGATGACTTTTCTAAAGTTTGTGAACTTTGCTTGGGTAACAAACTAAAACATGGCGTTTATATGCATGGTGGCTTTTATCTTGGTCCAAAAGACTTTTATCAAACATTAAGAGACTTACCACAGGAAGAAAGTGAAAATATTTGCATGTCCAGTGTTGGGCATATCAACCAGTTAGACTTTAATTATCCTTTGTTGTCTGCTCAAAGAAAGCATGCTCGTTTTATTAATACTGGCATGATGGTGACGCTAAGCGGCGCGGTTGTTTCAGATGGCCTAGAAGATGGAACCGTTATTAGTGGTGTTGGTGGGCAGTATAACTTCGTATCTATGGCTCACCAGCTTCCAGATGCGCGCTCTATCTTGTGTGTTAGAAGTACCAGAGGCAGCGGTAAAGAATTAAAGACTAATATCCTACATCATTACGGGCATATTACGATTCCTCGTCACTTGCGCGATATTATCGTTACTGAATATGGCATTGCAGATTTAAGAGGTAAGACTGATGAAGAGGTCGGTATCGCTCTAATTAAAGTGGCTGATTCACGGTTTCAGAATGAGTTAATAGATACGCTTAAGCAGTCGGGGAAGTTACGCAAAGATTACCAGTTACCTGAAGCATACAGGGAAAACTATCCAGAAAAAATATCTTCCATTCTTCAAGAATGGCGTGAGAAAGGTTTATTTCCTGCGTTTCCTCTCGGCTCCGACTTCACTCTAGAGGAGGTTGCCTTAGGTAAAAGTTTGAAAGACATTAAGGCCTTAATGTCTAATCCTCGTGCTATGGTGAAGGCCGTGATTCGTTCCTTTGTTCATAAAGTGGATGCGGAAGAAGCTAAACCTTTTCTTGAACGTTTAAATTTAACGCATCCAGACTCGACAAAGGATAAAATTCTTCAACACCTATTGTTACTAGAGCTAGAAGAAAACGGCTATCTGAAGCCAATGTAAAAGTGGGTTAAACTATTGTTCTGTTTTTTAAAGTTCCCGCGTTTATATTTCTTAGAGTGATGTAAGCGCGGAACTAAAGATGATAGATTGTAGTGTCATATAAATTTTTTTTCTTTCTTTTGCCAAGGTTGAGTCATACGTGAACAAAAAAAATAAATTTCTCTTCAGGGTTTGTACCCCCTTAGCTTTAAGCATGCTCGCATTTACTGTAAATGCAGAGTTGTTTAAAGAAATAAAAGCAGAATCATTCAGGGAAGCGCTAGAAGAAGGGGCAGCCCACTTAGACTTTCGTTTACGCTATGAGGATGTAGCTAGGGGTAACCAAGGTGCGCAAGCATTAACGCTTCGTTCAAGATTAAGTTTTGAAACCTTACCTTATGAATTATTTACTGCCTATGTTGAGTTCGATGACGTGCGTGCCATTCCGAACGATGATAACTACTACTCTGGTGCGAATAATCAGTTTGATGATCTTCTTATTGAAGATCCTGAAGGCACAGAATTAAATCAAGCTTGGCTAGCGTACGATATCGCTAATACGTTTATTAAGTTTGGTCGACAATCAATAGCTTTGAATAATCAGCGTTTACTCGGCGGAGATAATTGGCGTCAAAATGAACAGACCTTTTCTGCGCTAAGCATTCAGAATGAAATACTGAATTATACCCGGATAGAGTTTGCTCAATTGAATCAGGTGCAAACCAATCAAGATAAAAGCATCGGCTCTGCTCATCAGGATATTAACGCCAAGCTATTTAACCTTAATTATCGTGGTTTTTGGTTAAGTGATTTATCTTTCTATGCGCTTTGGGTCAGTGATCACCCAGATGACCGGTTATGGGAAACGTCAACATACGGCATTAACTTCAAGGGCAAGCTGGGTGGCGATTTTTCAATTGATTATGAGTTAGATTTTGCACAGCAAGAAGATGCTGGGGCAAACCCATCAAGTTACTCGGTAAGTTATGCCTTATTCGACCTGTTATTTGCTTATCATGGCTTACAGCTGAGAACGGGCTATGAGCGTTTAGGAGCATCGAGTGGTGGGTATTTTGTGACGCCATTAGGTAGCTTATATGATTTTCAAGGCGCTAGTGGCCAATTTGCTAGCAATGGTTTAGGTAATATCGAAACAGGCATTCAGGACAGCTACCTTAGCTTAGGATATGAAACAGAAGTGACCCTGTGCCAAAAGAAATTGCCTTTTTCTGTTTCAGCAAGCTATCACGACTTCGATGTTGATACCGTTGTGAATAATATCTCTCACTTAGGCGAAGAATGGGTGATTAAGGCTGATTTAGAAGTTGATAACTATCAAATGCTTATTCAGTTTTCAGAGTACCACGCTGATCACTACGCTCAGGATGATAGACATCTGTGGCTTAGTTTAGCGATGTCTTTTTAAGTAAGAAGACTTAAAACTTACTGAGAAGCACACTTCAGTAAGTCAAAATTTTGTTGCCCATCTTTAATGTCTGAATTTGGCCAGATCGCATTGGCATATAATGAATATGCTTCGTTCTGCGCTAGAATTTGTAATTCTTCAGCAACTGCTTCTGCTCGTCTATTTATAAATAAGGTCGATGTTTTTACTTTTGCGGTAAAGGTTTTAACGCGTTCACAGCCATCACCTTGTTTTGCAAAAATGATATTTTCCGCACCTGGTTTTAGTTCTACGAAAGAGCAGGCTGTAATGGAGATGCATGTGCTAACTATGAAAAGTTTTCTTAGAAAGTTGGCTCTATTTTGGGTTTTAGTTTGAGTTTCAATGTGCATGAGGGATAATGCTTCTTTTTTATAATTGGCGGTAGACGGATAAACCATGAGTTTACCGGTAACGGCTTTTGAGCAAAATTGTTCATTGATTTGGTGTGATCAGACCATGGATGCGGTAGTGGTTGACCCTGGTGGTGACCTTCCTAAGATACAGACACAAGTGAAAGAATTGGGCTTGAAGCTGAAAAAAATTATCTTAACCCATGCGCATATAGATCATGCGGGTGGCACGGCAGATTTAGCTGAAAAGTTAGAAATACCAATTGTAGGCCCGCACAAAGGTGATCAATTCTGGATTACTGCGCTTCCACAGCAAAGCCAAATGTTTGGTTTTCCAAGTGTGCGTTCGTTTACGCCGGATAAATGGTTGGACCAAGGCGACACGATTGATATCGGTAAAGAAACTTTAAAAGTATTTCACTGTCCTGGGCATACGCCAGGTCATGTTGTTTTTTATCATGAAGCGAGCAAGTTATTGGCTGTTGGAGATGTGCTCTTCAATGGCTCGATTGGACGGACTGATTTTCCCAAAGGTGATTACGATACCCTAGTTAATTCAATTCGAACGCATTTATGGTCATTGCCTGATGATGTTCGCTTTATTCCAGGGCATGGGCCTATGTCGACGATTGGGCATGAAAAAGCAACAAACCCTTTTGTTGGGGGATATGGCTGATTAATCGTTTCCCATAAATACTCGCTACTCATTAGACTTCCCAATTAATATTTTCGTTATTTGCTTTTAAGGTACTTAAATGTCTCAAATAGTTAGAACACGCATCGCCCCATCGCCAACGGGTGACCCCCATGTTGGGACCGCATATATCGCTTTATTTAACATGTGTTTTGCACGACAGCATCAAGGCAAATTTATTTTACGTATTGAGGATACTGATCAGGCGAGAAGTACCGATGAGTCTGAGCAGGATATTCTTAAATCATTACGCTGGTTAGGGCTCGAGTGGGATGAGGGGCCTGATGTAGGCGGACCTTTTGGTCCTTATCGCCAAAGTGAACGTAAGAACGACTACCGCGCTTATGCGGAGCAACTTATCGCTCAAGGTGATGCTTTTTATTGTTTCCGTACTTCCGAAGAGTTAGACGAAATTAGAGAGCAGCGTAAAGCTGCTGGTTTGACACCTGGCATTAATGGCGATCTAGAGCTGCCTGAAGCGGAAGTGAAGGCTAGATTAGCACGTGGTGACTCATATGTGATTCGAATGAAAATACCACTAGAAGGAACCTGTGTGGTCGAAGACCTTCTTCGTGGCACGATCGAAATAGAGTGGACCCAGGTAGATTGCCAAATACTTCTAAAGTCAGATGGTATGCCAACGTATCATCTTGCTAATGTTGTGGATGACCACTTAATGCAAATTACGCACGTGATTAGGGGAGAGGAGTGGATTAACTCAGCGCCTAAGCATTTGTTGCTTTATAAATACTTTGGCTGGGATATGCCGGTTCTGTGCCATATGCCGCTGTTAAGAAATCCCGATAAAAGTAAGTTGAGTAAACGTAAAAACCCAACCAGCATTAATTATTATGAGCGGGCAGGGTATCTACCAGAAGCTGTTTTGAATTACCTTGGCAGAATGGGGTGGTCGATGCCCGATGAGAGAGAGAAGTTCTCATTAGATGACATGATTGAGCACTTCAATCTAAACCGTGTCTCTTTGGGTGGACCAATTTTTGACGTTGAAAAATTGAAGTGGCTCAATGGCTTATGGATTAGGGAGTCGCTAAATGATGAAGACTTTATAGAGCGCGCCAAAAATTGGGCGTTTAATCAGGCGCATATTTCCCCGATGATTGAGCATATTAAGAGTCGAGTTGAAACCTTTTCTGATATCGCACCATTAGCCGGTTTTATGTTTTCTGGTTTATTGGGTTTAAGCGCAGAAAGTTTTGCCCATAAAAAGCTTGAAGAAACTGATGTGAAGCGAGTCTTACAGTTTTCGCTTTGGTTGCTTGAGGCGCAGCGTCATTGGACTAAAGATAATATTTTTGACGATATCAAGACTTTATCTAAGGTGATGGACATTAAAATGGGTGACTTTATGCAGCCTATTTTTATTGCTATCGCTGGAACGCCCAACTCATGGTCAGTCGTCGATTCTATGGCAATCTTAGGGCCGGATATGAGTCGTGCAAGGTTACGTGATGCGCTTGATAAACTAGGTGGCTTTTCTAAAAAAGAAACCAAGCGAGTGGAGAAGGAATTTCAACAGATCCTGGTACTTATTCAAGCGAAGAAGGCAGAGCTAAATTAATTGAAAAAAACCAGAAAATAATCTTGACTGATTAAAGCGACTTCAATAATATACGCCCCCGTTGAACGATGCAGTGTTGCTTAAGTCTGCGAGTGAATTTAGGTTTCCTCACAGCAAATTTATTGGCGATATTTGACGCTAAATGTCTACAGTAAAAGCATCCTAAAGGGGCCATAGCTCAGCTGGGAGAGCGCAACGCTGGCAGCGTTGAGGTCGACGGTTCGATCCCGTCTGGCTCCACCAAATTGTTCAGGACAGTTTACTGTCCCCTTCGTCTAGAGGCCTAGGACACCGCCCTTTC
>CAXBKC010000239.1:0-6335 GCA_963975615.1 uncultured Oleiphilus sp. | reverse complement strand
GCGGGTTAAATCCCTTTGTATGGAACGTGTAACTTTCATTTACTGACCATCCAGCCTAAGCCACGGATATTTTTAATGGCATCTTTACCGAGTTTTTTTCGTAAACCGTGAATAATGAATTCAATGGCATTACTCGCTACTTCTTCGTTCCAGCCGTAAATGCGTTCTTCAAGTTCTGTTCGTGAAAGGATTGAACCAGGGCGAAGTATCAAGGCATGCAATAATGAATATTCACGTGAAGATAATGTAAAAACAGTGGAATTACGGATCACTTCACGACTAGCAGGATCTAAGGTGAGAATATCATTACTCAGCAAAGGTGAGGCATTGCCATTATTTCGACGAATGACCGCACGGATTCTCGCCTGTAGCTCATCAATAGAAAAAGGCTTCACCAAATAATCATCAGCGCCAAAATCCAAGCCTTTTATACGGTCTTCTACCGCATCACGCGCGGTAATGATAATGACTGGAACCGTGTGCTTATTTTGGCGGAGAAGTCTCAGTACTTCAAAACCATTTTTATTTGGTAACCCAAGATCAAGCAATAGTAACGAATACTCTTCTGCCTTAAGGGCTAACAAGGCAGTATCTCCATCCTTCACCCAGTCAACTGCTAATGTAGCATCTTGCAAAGCTTGCTCAATCGCTTGCCCTATTAATAGATCATCTTCTACCAATAAAATGCGCATTGTTTAATATTTCACTCTATCTGATGCGCTATTCATAACTATATACTCCGCCTCAATGATACTGCTGTCCTGCTCATTAACATGTAGATGGTCAGAATACTTTGAGTTACTTTTTCCGTATTTTTGTATTTCCCGTTTAAAAAGCCGCAAACGTAAAACGGCAAAAGGTAACGCTACCAACAAAAACATCATAAGAAATGAAACTAGAAAAAAACTGGCAAATATGAAAAAAATGATACCAATAAATAACTGAATAGCACTACTGATAGGTATAGGCTTTGCTTCTTTGTAGGATTCTTTAAATTGTGAATATGTAATAGTCATAAAGTGTACCTAATGGAAGAAACACCTGACTCCAATGACGGATCATGTCAGGTGAATCATTGTTATAGAACCGTAAAGTTCATATACAGCTAGATAGGAATTAATCGTTTTCTTCTTTACCGCCTCCCTTCCCATCGTCATCATCGTCATCATCTTCGTCAGTAACATGTTTTAATACTGTTCCCGTCATAGCATCAATTTCGATATCATAAACTTGTTGATTCTTATCTACGATTTCCACTTCCCATATCGCAGTACCATCATCTGTACTGAATTCAGCTTTAGCAGGAGTACCCATAACTGCCTTTTGAGCAATGCTAACTGCTTTCTCCAGAGTAATAGATGATTTGTTGACTGATAAAGCATCGTTAGTTGATGAGTTCTTTGCTTGCACAAGCATAGTTGCGCCTGTCAACGTTAAGCCACTAATAACTGCTGTAGCAATCATTTTCTTTATTTTATTCATAATGAAACTCCATATTGATTTAAGTCTGCTTACAGCAGAAATCCTGCTGATGTGGTAAATAATACCGGTGAAAACTTAGCTACAACTTAGGAAATGAAAACTATTTATTTTTTGATCACCCCAATAATGTTTCCGCTAATTAATCCTGCTATATCAATCATGGTCAAATAGGGATTATTACCTTGATTGATTGCTAGGTATTTAGGTTTCCACTCTGGTTTGAACTTATTCTTAAACAGCCTGAGCCCATCGAAATTATAAAAATCAGTACCATTTTTATAGATAAGGCTACCAAACTTATCCCATTTTCGAGCCCCTTTCCTATTCTCCAAACCATAAAAAGGAGCCATTCCGAGACTAAAAGTAGTATAACCATCGGTTTTAAGTTTTAGCATCAATTCAATGAATAGGAATTCCATGGTGACTGGGGACGCATCTTCTATATGTCGCATCATATCGATAGTGGATTCGTTCATGGTCTGTGTCGTAAACACATTAGAAAATGCAGATAGGTTTCCTTCTTCGTGTATCAATGCCAGCGGAAAATGATTCAAGTACTCGTATTCAAATTTACCTAAAGAGAAACTTTTTTCCCTGACATTTTTAGTTACCAACCATTCATCCGAGATCTTTTTTACTTGTTGTAACAGCTCATGGCTGTGCGGAGGATAAGATAGGCTAAAGCTCAAATCATCACGTTTTGCGCGATTATGCGACTGGCGTAATTTACTACGAACTGAGCCTTCAAGGCTAAACTCTTGAAGATTAATACGGGCCTCTTCACCCAGCTTAAATAGATTAAAACCGGCATTGATATACCAATCAAGATGCTCAGTCTCGACCTGATAAAAAACTGCCTGATATCTATTATCTTCTGCTTGTTGTTTAAACTTCCATAATAACTCGTAGGCATCTGAATCCTCTCCAATAGGCCCCCCTAACGAAATCCAGCGACGTCCTTTTATCCCAAACATAATAAAGGCTTTTTCTTTTGGCCCCCATAAAAGGTATTTGTCGCCTGTGAACAAAAAATTGGCATCTACATTTTGTTGTTGATTGACAATTTTTTCAGCTCGCTCTAGCTGTTCTGCATCCGGTAATTCAAAATAACTTTTGGGTGGGCGAAGGACATAAAATAAATAAAGAATGACATAAGTAGAAATAGCGACGACAAACGTGCGTAAGCTTCTGGAAATTTGATCGTTAAAAGTAAATTGCCACCAAAGATCGTGCTGGTAAGGTGTCGACTTAAAAGAAAAGAACAATAACCAAATAAAACCTGCTAATGCTGCAAGCGTTACCAGGCCCCCCTGAAGGTTAAAAACGCCTGAAAATAAGCGGGCACGCCGATAAAACTGTTGCTGGCCTATCACTAGAAGAAGAAAGGCCAGTATTAGAAAAAGTGCACGGTCATAATCTAGTGTCTGTACAAATGTGATGACAGCACCTGAGATAAAAAGAATTCCCGTTAAAAATAAGGCGGCCCGTACGCGTTGCCATAAAGCAAACGATAACAGAATCAACACCATTCCCACGATGCCACCAAGTAGGTGTGATAGTTCAATAATTTCCAAAGGAAAAAAATCTTCCAGTAGTGCGAGAGTACCTGTAGATAATGAAACAGAACTACCAACCAACAAAAGAATACCTGAAATGAATGTGACTGCGCTGACTGCCGTGGGAATCACTCCATTAACAACGTTTGCTACTGCGCCAATACCACCGTCTAAATGGGTTACACCTGACAAGCGTTTTCTAAGAGTTATATAGCCTTCACTAGCAATCAATAAGAACACACCCAGTAAAAACGGTATTAGATAATAAATGACACGGTAACTGAGTAGCGCAACTGTTAATACCTCAAGCGATATAGTGTCGTGAAAAGCCGAAACCATAACGGCTTCAAAGACACCCACGCCACCAGGAACATGGCTTAGCACACTTATAACCAAAGCAATGGCGTACACGGCAAGAAATGTCAAAAAAGGTAATTGGGTATCGGCTAACAGTACATAGAGGGCTGCACCCGCAAAAGCGATGTCCATAATTGAAAACAGCAATTGGCCTGTCAATATATTAGTAGAGGGAAGTTTAAATGTTGATTGTCGCCAAGTTAATTGCCCATCACTATGGCTACGAAGTAGTAAGGTGATAAAAACAAAGCCGAGTAATACGACAGCAATGGAGCGAACTACCCAGGCGGGAATAGAAAAATAGTTGGCCAACATATCAGGGTGAAGTGTTAACGCCATACCTCCAACTAGCAGCTCTCCTATGCCAAAACCCACTACACAAAATGCAATGATCATAGCTATTTCAGAAGAAGAGAGACCAACCCTCGAATACAAGCGATAGCGTACAGCCCCTCCTGAAAGCCAGCTGACACCTATAGTGTTACTTAATGAGTAACCAATAAAGGAGGTAAAGGCAACAAAGGCTATAGGTAGTTTTTTTCCAATATAACGCAAAGCAGACCAATCGTAGCCGATAAGCGCAATATAGCCGCCAATCGTGAAGAGCAATGCCAGTAAAAACTGACTAACAGGTATCGTCTTCATATGACTAACAAGATCGTGAAAATTGATATGCACTATTTGCCGATAAAAAATAAAAATACCGGTAACAAATAAAATGAAGACAATGACACTGGATATATGCGGCTTGAGCCAAGAGATAGCGTGTAATATTTTATTCATGTGGTTCGTATTAATACTCTACATTAGTTGAGGGTTATCGTTATCTTAGAATCCAGCCCATGGATATTGGCCAGCCAAATACACCTCGATAGATACGCTCAAAAAAATCAGTAACTATTGTGCCCAAGACTCGCCAGATAGGCGTTATTATGAGATAAGCTACTAACGAAACAGCTACTGAACCAATCATATCGAGTGGATAATGTACCCCTAGATATATACGCGACCAAGCAACAAATAATCCAAGCAGTAGTATGGAGAAACCTAATTTGCGCATATTTTCAAATAATAAGACTATCGATGTTACTGCAAAAATCGTCACATGATCACTTGGAAATGAGCTATCAGGCGCATGAGTTAACCATGTATGCCCTATGCCCATTACAAACGGTCTTGGATGCGGCCACACGAGCGCAACAAGTTGATTAATTCCAAGCGCGAATAATGCTAGCGCACAGAGTTTAAGTGTAAAGCGACGTTGGGTAACATTTCCCCAGAACCAAAAAAAAACCAGTAATAATGGAATTAAGTAAATCACCCCCTCCGCTATAATGGTAGCGATATTAACCAACCAAAGTGGTGTGTCTGCTCCTGCATTGATTTGCAGGAACAATTTAAGGTTGATGTTTTCAATACCATTCATTGTTTTTTCATATTTTATATTTTATAAAATACCATCATCTATGATATGTAATATTAATCACTTAGGCTGTCAGTCCAATCAAAACAGAATATAATTTGACGATCTGACCACTATTTGACGATCTGACCACTAAATGGGTTAACTAATTCTTTTTCGTTGTGCACTTAAATAGAAAACTAATCCGATTATTGAAACAAAAAACATGCCGTTTACCAAGAGCATATCAATACCTAACCCACCCTCTGTAGGCGCTTTTGTTAAGAAATCGCCTAAGGAAGCACCTAGAGGTCGAGTTAAAATGAACGCTAACCAGAATGCTAGTACACCGTTCATACTAAAAAGAAAATAAGCTGCTGAAACTAATGCAATCATGCTCGTAAAGAGCAACAATGTTAGCCCATAACCTAACCCGAGATGCTCCGCTATTAAATCACCTGTTGCTGTACCTAATGCGAAAGCCAGCATGATTATAATCCAGTAATAAGCTTCTCGCTTGCCACTATCTATGGAGTGTATAGACAGTGTTTTTTCGGATTTAAACCAAATTGAAAAACCTACTAACATCGTAGCGGTAAAGACAATACTTAAACTCAGCATTGAAATACCTACCGTATCAACCAAAATATCAGTAACCAGTGTTCCTACCACACTCATTAAAACCACAATCGCCCAATAATTAGCAGGGATATATGTCTTTATACGAGCAAACTGTAAATATAGTAATATTGTCATAATACTGCTCATTACAGCTGCGACAATAGGCATGCCTAAACCAAGATCAGCCGCAAGAAAATCGGCCCCCGTTTCACCGACGGTGGTTGATAATGTTTTTATAATCCAAAATATTAACGTTACCTCTGGAACTCTTATCAGAGCTTTTTTCATATTAGACATGGTCATTCATGCATCCCTCAAAGTCTGTATTTTGTTATGTAATTGAACGAGTAGTGTTAGGTTTATACCACTTGTACCTAGTATATATATCTATACTTAGTCAAAACTTAGGGCATGCCAAAGGATATAATTTTAAAGGCACAAAGCGATCACCCAGTCTTCTGATATATTTTAAAAATTCTTTTTTCTTCGATAAGGTTTGAATTTCTGGGCTTTCTCAGGAGGTATTTACAAATATAGGTTTGATCATAATAATCTTTCTAGATGGTCTTTCGAAAAGTATACAGAACAAGACTTAAGGTTTACTTATCAGATAACGAAATGACGCAATATATAACTATTTCTGAATCATATTTTCTACGAGATTGGCATATGAAATTATATTTACAAGTGATTATTTTAGAAGCAACGAAAAGTATTTAGTACGTTCAAATATAGCTACATTATTCACATAAAGAAAATCATCATCGATAACCAGTTCATTAGAACTATACTCCGACTAAATAATAAGAAAAAGGATTCGTTTTTAGCATCATTCAGAATCATTCTGGCATCTAAAAGAGAGCGCTTTTGCTCCAGCCTGTGTGAAAACTATGGTTCAGTTTTTGCTGATAACATTC
>CAXBKC010000238.1:0-6340 GCA_963975615.1 uncultured Oleiphilus sp. | reverse complement strand
CAGGTGGCGATAAAAAAGGCATCTTTAATCGTTCGAAATTTACCTATGATAAAGACAACGATGTTTATATTTGCCCCAATAACTGTCAATTAATGCCGGGTAAAACCAGAACAAAAGAGCGTGATTTATATTTGATGCATTACCGAGTGCGTATCAAAGATTGCCGACATTGTAGCTTGCAGCCACAATGCACAAAAAGTGCAACACCACGAAAAATATCTCGATGGGTGCATCAAGACAGAATAGATAATATGGATAAGTTGATGAAAAAACGGCCAGACTTGATGCTGATAAGAAAGCAGACCGTTGAACATCCGTTCGGTACGATTAAATGTTGGATGGGTATGACGCATTCACTCACTCGTCGATTTAAAAACGTCCGAACCGAAATGAATCTCCATGTTCTGGCTTATAACTTCAAGCGAATGTTAAACATAATGGGTGTTGAAGGGTTAATGAACGCCATAAAGGCCACGATATAAGGCTCTAGCTTTATCTTTTTATTTTAAATTCGACTCACATCCAAAATAAACAAACTAAGCGGTAAAACGTATTTTAAAATTTATACGAACAACAATGAGTTTTTACACAGGCTGGCCACTTTGCGGACGATTTTTCTTAACCAAATTCACCTCAGTAAAAGGCAGTTTAGATACGAAACCGGACGTTAGCCTTGGCTTATCTAGTGACAAATGATCCGACAAACTGGACATTTCAAAGAACCTGACCCCGCAGTTCCTAGGCCGAAGGAAGTGTCAATCTCTGAGTAAAGGTTTTTATTGTCTATCTTTGCTAAATTAATGGTGTCAATTTAAGTTGCTTAATCGGCTCATCGTGTAGAATATTTCAAATCTACCGACATATCCTTAGTACGTTCAACATAGTCCATATCTTCGTCCATCGTAGACTGTCGATCATATAGTTCATCACCCATTTTATAGTAAAGCTGCTTACCTCTAAATTCTAAAAGCATATTATAACCCCTAGGGCTTCTTACATTTTGTATAACCATCTGGTCGCTAACGGTGGTGATACTTTTAACTGTCGTAACATAAAGTTTTACTTCCCCCGGCTTTCTTTTCACGCGTGCTCGGTCAAAGTCCCAACTATAGTCTTTATCTGCAGAATTAGAGGATGTTAGTAATATAGTTTTGTCTTTCCTAAACCGTATTTGGTTAGTAGGGGTATTTACACTTTGCCAAACACCAACTAAGGGGGATCTCGTTAGATAGTATCGAGGTAACTTTTCTGATTTGTTGGGATCTAAAAACTTAGCTACTTCAATATGGCCTGAGCCTTCAGCTAGTTGAGCGGGCGTCCATTTCTTCCAGTTACGTAAGGATTTTGTAGATCCGACTCCAACTAAATATTTTACTATTTGCAAGTGACCATGCTTAGCGGCTAAGTGAAGACTAGTTTGTTTAGTTAATTCTGAAATTTTGTTAACATCCGCACCATGCGCCACTAGATTTTTTACAGCAGATAATGTCGGCGCTTTTTTAGCGTCTAACATAACTTCAAGCTTTCCAGTAGGAGACAGGTTCGCATAGGTGGCAGACACATGCTTTTCTCTTGCTTTCCCTGCTTGTTCAGACACTTTTGCAGCCTGTTGTGCAATAAGGTTCTGGGAATTTTTGATGTTTCTTTGAACTGTACTATTGTTGCTGGATTGTTGTTGATTTTTTTGGTTAATTGTTTGTTGCATATCCTCTGTTGAGGGTTTTTCCCTTTCTTTTAATGCCGCCATCATTTGCATTGCTATAGGGTTTTTGCCACCTTCAGCCATCTTTGCAATTCGTTGCTGCAAAGATTCTTCAGGCATGAGTCCTGTCTGCTGTGTTGGTATTTGAAATTTTTGCTGACCCAATAATGATTGCATTATGTGCATTGCCATTTGTGTTTCTTCTGGGCTCATGCCTAAGTCAATTCTATTTTTAGCGACCTTCTGTGATAATTTTATTAATGCTTGCTTGTCTTGAAGGTTGGCAGGTACTTGCATTCCAGAGTTTAACGCAAAAGCTTGTAATTTTTTAAGTAAGGATTGTTGAACTTCTCGTTCTGGTTTATTTTGGTAGCTAAATGTAACAGATGAGTAGAACGTTAGTACGAGTAGTAGGTAACTGGCTGCTATCTTGATTTTTTTATAAATAAGCGAAGAAGTGCCGAAAGTAGTTGTGTGAAGCATGCTAAGTATCCCTAGTTTTGTTAATCCCTTATTACTATGACATTAACACATATGCGTTATAATCAACACATCAAAAAATTATAGAAATAAACATCAATACTCGTTTTTTAGACTCAACTATCCCTGTGCCAAAGCTCTACGAAAACAATATAGATAGTATTTATGGGCAAGCTCTGAGTATTCGTTTTTAAGCTAAGGCGTACTCATGACATCGAAAGTAAAGCGGTGACCATCGAAATGATATTGTATCAATATCCGCATGAAATATGCACATGATCTGAACACTCTAATTATGGTGTTATTCATACTAAAATGACTATATTCGTATCATAGTAACTAAAAAAATCGTCTGACATTACCTTTGTTAACGTCAGTAATAGGCTCCTAATTGCCTTAAATTTAGATGAGTATTAGTCATCATTTTTGACCGCTTCAGGCTCAGAACTGTCATTAGTAACTCAAAAGCTAATGACCGCTTATGGCTAATGTTTACTGTTGGATCATTAACTCCGTAAATTTGTATCCTGTTAATTCCTTAATCACCTTCGTCACATAAATCAAAAGGCCAGCCAACATTATCATTGATGGTATGGCAATAACGGGATAGCTCATTAATGTCATATGACCAAGCTCTTCATTAAACATAACCGTACCAGCAGGGCTTTTAACAAGCCATTTTGCCAGCAAATAATTCATAATTGAGGAAAAAACAAAGGTTAATGCCAATAACTGATTGGCAAATGCCATCCTACTAACAAATTCATTCGTTTTCCCTAGTTCATTTAATTTGTTATAGACCTTATTTACATTAATTATCGATTCATTTAACAGTATTTTTGCGATTAAAGGCTTGCCATAGATGCCAGAGAAAACCACAAATACTGCAATTAACCCAGGAATAGAGGCCTCTTTAATGGCTAACCACTCAACACTCAATTCAAATAGCGCAATGCCACCCGTTAATAAAACACTAAAAAAGCCAAACACTGAAATCAAGTTGGTTTCTTTCGTTCTGACATAATCATAGATGGCATAGCCTAGGGGAAATGATAGTGCGACAATCAACCCAAGCACTACACCTAAATATTCAGGTCCTGAAAATTTCATCAATAACCACGAAGGCAACGCAACATTAAATATTATTTCCAATAAGGGGTTGCTTTTAGGTTTTTCTGAATTCATTAATCAGTCTCTTTTTATTCGTTGTTTGTTCTTGCTAAGCTATCGTTTTAGGATTCTACACTGACATAATAAAATACTTATGAATGAACACAAAGAATTCATCATTATTAAAATGTAAGAAATAGTACACTAAACATTTCTAGAATCCCTTATTCTTTGGCCAGTTCTTTAGATCATTCTTTCTTGACCTGCTCTAATGGCACAGCACACTTTTATGAAGGATAGTTAACCTATTATTAGGTGTTTGTCCTCTATGGGGTAGTTGAAGAAGTTTCTAATGATCACTAGCTTAATGTTAACAAAGATACGAAAGCGGAGGTTAGCTTTTGCAAATTTAGGGTGGTATTAGCCTAATTTCTGCTCACTTGTGGGGCTGGTTTAAGCTTAGAGGACAGCGGTGATTTATTAGTCAACGCTATACTTTTGCAAGAAAGCCGACCTAATTTAGGCGTTAATTTATCACCATAAATAGTCCGATTAGCCTAATCTAGTTTCATATAAATTTAAAATAAAATCGACACATTTTTTGACTAAACAGGACATTCAATGGAAAAGAATATTGGGTTAAAGCTATGAGTTCGTTTCATGTATGTTAATTAGTAACTAAAACGGACCCAGTAAGTGTGCTGCTCTAAATAATATTTGATACTCTGATTACTTGATTACTTGATTACTTGATTACTTGATTACTTGATTACAATTGAGTTATAGAAAAATACCCAGGGTCAATATTGCTTAATTTGGATATTATGTTAGTGTTAAAGCACTTCTATATCACATAGCATATTGAATTTTATCTCTTAAAGTATATAAGATTCACATTAAATAGGATTATTAATTTATGAATAAATATATAAAAACTGCGTTAGGCTGTCTATTAGTTATCTTAGGGTTGGGACAAGCTTCGGCCGGAGTTTATGGTTCAGAACAAGTGCTAGCGACTCAACAACATAGCTACGATAGACAACATATTTTGGCTTTTGTAGATTCAGATGCCGTGCAACAACAGTTAACAGTTTTAGGGGTAAATCAAGCTGATGCAAAAATGCGCATCGCTAACATGACACAAGAGGAATTGGCATCTTTAAATACACAGATGAACGAAATGCCAGCAGGCGGAATAGTAGGCACTATTGTGACTGTTCTAGTAGTAATTGCTGTACTAGATGTAATGGGAATTACAGATGTCTATCCTTTTATTAGACCAATTTAATCCCTAATATTTGAGAAGGAGTATAATCATCAAGGCTAGTATGCTTGTTAGTATTTTTTTATTACTCACTGCATGTCAAACTCCATTGCAAACCAGAGTGTTATTAGCAGATAATCACTTGGGTTTTAGCCAACACATCATTTCAAATGTACCATTTTATCCTCAGCAAGCATTCTTCTGTGGGCCAACGACTCTTTCCGAGGTAATTAACTTTTACGGCGGTACTGCTGCACCTGAGGATATTGCACCAGCAACTTTCATCCCAGATTTAGAAGGCACATTACAAGTCGAAATGACTGCTAGTGCCCGCCAAAATGGGCTACTTGCCTACGCAGAGCGAGGCTCTTTAACCCAGCTACTGGGCTTGGTGAGAGATAATATCCCCGTTATTGTACTGCAGAACAATTCTATATCGATGTTTCCAATGTGGCACTATGCGGTGGTTATAGGGTATGACCTTGCAGAAGAAAATATTATTTTTCACACGGGTGAAACCAAAGCACACAAGCTGAACTTAGGCACATTTGAACGCACGTGGCAGCGTAGTAATTATTGGTTGCTAGCCGCTGTGCCTGGCAGCGTTAGCAGTCAGCACTTTAACAAGTTTATCTATACCAAAGCAGCTCAAGATCTGCTTAGTACGGGGCAAACTGACGCAGGTTTGATTGCTATGCAGCGTGCCAGTCATGAATGGCTAGACTACTGGCTACCTTATTTTTTACTTGCCAATCATTATTTGCCTACTAACCCCAGAGTCGCCGCCCAGTGGTACCAAAAAGGCTACCAGCTGGCGAAAGCCGAAGTCCAGACTCAAGTACCGTACCTAAATAATTATGCCTATGTGCTGGCTAAACTTGGTTGTAAAGACAAGGCAAACACCTTGATTGAGCAAGCCTTAGCTCTGTCACCAGAGGCAGAGAGTTTACTTGATACAAAGGAACAAATTAAACTGTCTACCTCTCTAGAAACATTGTACTGTCAAGCAACAAATCTAAATTAGTTGATTGTGGAAAAGCTATTGACATTATTTCTTTTCGTTGTGAGTCTAACGACCGATAATACCCAGTTTGATATTTTGATTAATATTTTTCCGCTTTCTGTTCTTGTTACTGTTAACTGACTAATGATGAATGATCGCTGTGGTGGCTTTGTTGACTATCAAGATGAAGGTAGTTCAGCGCCTAATGAACACTAAGAACATCTCAAAAACCTATTGATGTTAACGTCCGGTTTCGTATCTTTGTTAACATTAAGCTAGTGACCATTAGAGACTAGCTAGCCATAAGCGGAAGTAAAGCAATCATCAACACAGTTCAGGTCATGCCATATTAGAGACATTAGCCATTACAGCTAATTGAGCATGGTGGAGCCGAAATTTTTTAGTCTCTACTACATATGGGGTATTAAGAGGAAACTCCAAGTTACTTATCAACAAATAAATCGACATATAACTCATCACAATCAGGGTCGTATTTATACTGTTCAAACTCAGTATACCCACGCTCACGTAACAAAGTTTCATCAATGAAACTCTCACCAGAAACAACTTTACTCTCGCTGGTTAAAATTTCATAAGCGGCATCAGCCATAATTTTTGGTGTACGTGAAACCTTTAAGAGTTCACGGCCAACAGCAAATTCTATTGCGGCGGTAGCAATCGTGGTTTGAGGCCATAGAGTATTGGACGCAATACCTTCGGCGCGTAGCTCCTCGGCTAACCCAAGCGCCAGTAATGTCATACTATATTTAGTTACAGTGTA
>CAXBKC010000237.1:0-6356 GCA_963975615.1 uncultured Oleiphilus sp. | reverse complement strand
CAGTTAAGGTTATTATGTCTTAACTGGGGTAGTCGAATCCATTAAACCACGTCACGATGCACAAAATGTAAGAAGGATATTACTCCTCCAACTATCAGAAGGTTTGGTAAAAGTAGTAAGTATGGATACGGTATTAAAGCGTGGATTGCATATCAAAGGTTAGCAATGAGGTTGCCATACAGGAAAATAACACAACTGCTTGAAGATTCATTCAATCTCACTGTGAGTCCTTCTAGTATTGCTGAACTTTTTATGTCGATAAGCAGTATTTACAAAAAAACAGAAAGTATCATTTTAAAAAAAATTCTAGGTTCCTCTAAAATACATGTTGATGAAACGCTTATAAATATTCATGGTAAAATACAGTATATATGGGTATTTACAGATGGAAATCACGTCATATTTAAGCTTACACCAACTCGTGATTCGGCAATAGTACATGAAGTTTTAAAAGGGTATACAGGGGTATTGATTTCTGATTTTTTTGCGGGATATGATGCCGTAGATTGCTGCCAACAAAAGTGCTTAGTACATTTAATTCGAGATATAAATGATGCTCTTCATAAATTCCCTTTCGATTTAGAGCTTCAAAATTTTATATACAATCTACAGCAAGTTTTATCTCCCATTTTTGGGGCCGTTGATAAGTATGGGCTGAAGAAAAGAAATTTGAGAAAATTTAAAGTTAAGATTGAAAATTTTTATCAATATCATATAGATGAAAACACATACAAATCAGAAGTGACTAGTACGTTTCAAAAGCGTTTCAAACGTTACAGAAATAGCTTATTTGTTTTTTTAGAGAAAGATGATGTCCCTTGGAATAATAATATGGCAGAAAGAGCGCTTAGACACCTTGCTGTACAGAGAAAGATATCAGGATCTTTTTCTGAATCAGGTATGATTAACTATCTAATTTTATTGGGCATAGCTCAAACTTGTAGGTTTAAAAACATCCCTCTTTTAGAGTTTTTAATGTCTAAAACCCAAGATATTGATAATTTTAAAGGAAAGAAAAATATTAGAGGATGGGATATGTAATAACTGAATTTCAATTAAGAGCAAAATTACAAGTAGAATGGTTCATCCTATACAAGACATTTAAAATTCACTCGTATAAAGCTCGCTAACACTTGTCTTTTATTGCCGTGTTTGTGGCATTGTTAGCGTTCTGATATGGACAGCCACTGGCAGCAATGAGCTTGAAGCTAACAATAGACCATACTTAGTTCTCCATTAATAACGGAGAACTATCATGTTTTCTTTAACCGTTTATAAACCAACTGAGCCATGGAATAAAAACAAAATTGTTGGGCAAAAATTACCACTTAAGCTACAACAAATTTGGGCAATCCGAATCAGATTAGAATTAGTGAATAATATAAGAGACCTTGCGCTTTTTAACCTTGCTATCGATAGTAAATTGAGAGGATGCGATTTAGTTACTCTAAAGATTCGAGATATTGCTCACGGAAAAATTATTCAGTCGAGAGTCATTATTGTTCAACAAAAGACGGGATTACCCGTTCAATTTGAACTTACCGAAAATACACGTAATTCAGTTCAAACTTTAATTACAAATTTTCAACTAAACTCAAATGATTATTTATTCAAGTCTCGTATTCATTCATCAGAACACCTATCAACACGTCAGTATGGAAGAATTGTTGATGCTTGGGTTTCCATGATTGGTTTAGATCAAACCCAATATGGAACTCATACGATGAGAAGAACGAAGCCATCATTGATATACAAAAAAACTAAAAATCTACGAGCGTGCCAATTGTTGCTAGGTCATCGAAAGCTTGAAAGCACTGTTAGGTATTTAGGGATTGAAGTTGATGATGCTCTTGAGATTTCAGAGAGTATCGACTCTTAGGTATTGTGCCAGATCCATAACTGGTATCTGGCAACAACGCCACCAAAGCCGCCAGTAACGAAGTTGAGAAGGATGACTTAAAAGTGCAACAAGCATCAATTAACTAAAAATATTTTTCCATATATTATCTAATGAATTTCTTGTGTTATATTACTGAGAAGCCCTCATGATAAGCGGTTATAACTACAAGGAAGCATATGCGTAAAATTGTTAGTTCAGGTTCTCACCTTGAAGAGCCTATTGGCTTTTCTCGTGCTTGTAGAATTGGTAATTCTATCTCTGTTTCAGGAACGGCTCCGATCAATAATGGTAAAACGGTTCATATTGATGATGTATATAATCAAACTAAATACTGCCTTGAGCTTTCAATTACTGCAATAGAGGAAGCAGGTGGTAGTATTCAAGATGTTATTAGAACTCGAATTATGCTCACTGATATTTCCCGTTGGAAAGAAGCTGCACAAGCACATGGAGAGTTATTCTCATCTATTAAACCAGCTTGTACCTTCGTTGAAGTAAGTAGATTCATAGATCTACAATGGCTAGTAGAGACAGAAGTTGATTGTGTAGTATCGTAGCTATACAAATCATTAAAATCGAATTGTTAATTGGAGAATTTAGGCGTGGGACAGCAATATTCAGAAATATCTGATAGAAACATTCAATTCATAAAAGAACAAAAAATATATTTCGTTGGCACTGCAACTTAAGATAGCCGAGTAAATATCTCTCCAAAAGGAATGGATTCTTTTAAAGTTCTAGGGCCAAACAGAGTCATTTGGCTTAATGTCACTGGCAGTGGGAATGAAACATCGGCACATATTCAAACAGATAGTCGCATGACAATTATGTTTTTAGCATTTGATGGTAGCCCTAATATATTGCGGCTTTACGGCCATGCAAAAGTTATCCATAGAAATGATGTGGAATGGAACGAGCTATCAGCTCATTTTACGTTACTTCCAGGTACAAGGCAGATATTTGATTTATCAGTAGATATTGTTCAAAACTCTTGTGGTATGTCAGTCCCTTTTTATAGCTATAACGAAGATAGAGAACAACTTAAAGATTGGGCTATTAAAAAAGGTGAACATGGCATTGAAAAGTATTGGGAAAAGAAAAACCAAAAAAGTTTAGATGGTTTAGAGTCTAATATTCTTGAAAAAAACATCATACAAACGGACTGAAAGCCGCTTATAAAACCTAAGGAAATATCGTGCAGCTCTTAGGTCAAAGGTTAATACTATCACCATTCGATAACACCGATTTAGATCTTAATCAAACCTGACAGTCGCAAAAGCCACCAAAGCAGTTATTGGTACTTTATCTTAATGGCAGGAAATCCGACAATATGACGCGAGTGTGCTAATTTTACTAAGGAGTAAATAATGCAATACGCATACAGTTTTGTACGTAACTTTATATTGTTTTAAGCTTATTTATTGTAAAGTAAACCAATTAAAATTTTCCAAGAATTTAATTGCGGAACGATTGTAAGGACACGATGACCCATGACGCCACGTAGAATTAACCTATACCTTATATCTATAATTTTTATTGCTAGCTTTGCCACTGTCCTTCTCAATTATATAGATAGTAAATCAGTTTCAGACTCCTTGAATGCTGAACTTAACACTCAAAATACTCCACTACTAAAATCAGTAGTTAAAGAAATAGACGGTATTCCTACAAAGAAACCAAATGGTAATGCTTCTAGAGAAAGACCAATACAGAATGATCAAATGGTCGTCATGCACAGACCTGATTGGAAATTAGATGGAAATTTTAAAGATCATCTCGAAGAACTAATTATTATCGCGGCAAACGGAGATAGTAAAGCAAACTATATTATTGCTATGAATTTAAGGCATTGTTATTACGCTCCTGCCGATGACATTGCACTTGATAAGAAGTTAGAACAAGCTTACGAATATAGCGATGCAGATATAGCAGTTGATAGAATTACGGAAAGATATAAGTATTGCTTTGGCATTAAACTACAACAACGTAATCAGTTCTTTAAATACTTAGAAATAGCATCAAATAGAGGATACGTAGTAGCGCAGGAAATCATGGGTAGCATCACTCCTGAGTTATTCATGAAGTCTCAAGGATACGAAGAACTAGAACGAAGTGATTTCATTAGAAAGCGTGATAATTTTATTGATCAGAAAGTCAGATATATGGAGCAAGCGGCTCAAAATGGAAGTATCAAGGCATTAGCAAAACTTTCCAATATGAATCGCTCGCAAATCATCGGTGGAAATGGTTATGTTAAATCTTATGCATTTAATCAATTAATTCTTGAGTTTACTCAAAATAATGAAATGTATAACAGATATTCATGGTTTCAACAAAAGTTATACCCGCAGCTAACGCCTGAGGAAATAGAAAATGCATTGGCAATGTCGGAGGAATGGTTAAAAAAGATTAAAATAAACGGTACATTGTATTTAAATGATTAGGATAATTTAATTTAACCTGAATTTAGTGCTTTATAAAACGTACAAAAGTGTAACCTAAGAACAACTTACTTGTGATTTCAATAGACTCAAAATTGCCGTTTAAGGATTAAATATCAATGACTGGTTTGAGCTTGCAGGAGGCATCGAACCACTATCCAGATTACCCCTTCGACTGACGAGTTAGCCACCACAGCAGTCATTCACGTAATTGACTTGGCATGACTTCAAAGTGCTATGAACTGCCTTTAATATAAAAATCATTTACCGCCAGCTAAATCTATAAAAGAGCCTGTAACATATGATGCTTCATCAGATAGAAGCCACACAATTGCATTTGCAACTTCCTCAGGAGTTCCTCCTCGCTTCAATGGTATTTGAGGAGAAAGGCGTTCCACTCTATCGGGTTCTCCTCCATCAGAATGCATGTCGGTATAAATAAATCCTGGTCTAACTCCGTTAACTCTAATACCTTTTGATGCAACTTCAATTGATAAGCCCTTAGTTAAAGTATCTATAGCCCCTTTAGATGCTGCATAGTCAATATACTCAAATGGGCTTCCTGACTTTGATGCTGCTGATGATACATTAACAATAGCACTACCTGATTCCATATATTTTAGAGCTTCTCTACAGCATAAGAAGCAACTAGTTATGTTAGTTGTTAACACCTTATTGAATCGTTCAACATCAATATCTGAAAGGGTTGCTTGATTAAATAAAATACCTGCATTATTGACGAGATGAGTAACAGGGCCAAAAGTATTTTTCACAGCTTCAAATAAAGTTATCACCTCGCTTTCAATAGATACATCAGCTTTGAAAGAGAAGGCTTGCCCGCCATTATTACAAATTTCTGTTACAACAGAGTCAGCTTGAATTTTATTGACTCTGTAGTTAACACAAACAAAATAGCCATGGGCTGCGAGTAATTTGGATGTAGCTGCTCCTATTCCACGACTACCACCAGTTACTATTACTACTTTTATCATTTAATTCCTTATTATTTACAGTCTATCAATGACCGAAACTTGCTTTTGAAGACGATAGCAATATATCACGTCAAAGCAGTGCGGCTTTTGACTATCGACAAGGCCATAATATATTACTATGTACGGCTACCTTCTGGAACTATGACTGGTAAGTCCATACAGCCATAATTCACACCAATCTGGCTTAATACACATGTTAATTGCCCACGATGGTGTGCTTGATGATTAAAAATATGCTGCGTAACATCAGAAACTGCTTTAGTGATAGATTCACCCTCAGTAGTTTGATAAGTAATAAATTTTTGACAATCATCATCAGTTAAGTTTGAAGAGTATTTAATTATTAACTCATCCACCGCTTTTCTTAAAATAGCAATATCACTGAACTTATTATGGTAGATATCATTAGGTGACTTAGGTGTTGGGAATTCTGTAAAATCATTTAATGAAATACCTGCAATATGATTTGAAGCCAACCGACCTAACAAAATTAAATCACCAAAAAGTATATGATTCCAATAACTTATAACATTAGAAAAAAAAGAGTTGGTTTCTTTAACAAGAACATCATTCGATAATGATGTGCAGCAATCAATTAGTTGCGTATTAATCCTTTGATTATAGTGCGATAGCATTCTAAAATTTTTAGCTAAACTCAATTACTACTCCTTAGTATTTTATAATTTTAATAACAGCATATGGTGATTAACAAACGACTGCTGACGATCTATGCAGACATTAATATTTTCAAATGGTTACGTCAACTATGAGCATCTCAGAAGATATAAGTTTGACCTAACCAATATTTATCCTGACAGACAACTGAGCCACCATAGCTGCCAGCCACTTTGAATTATCAACGATCATTTTGTGCGCTTAGTTGATTAAAACAGAGATCTAGGTAACGACTGGTCTATGATCATAATGCGGACGATTGGTGGTTACAGGTTTATTTTTTTATCTAGACGTTAATTAACCTCAGATCGGGTTAAGCCCTAACCATAGCATTCTTCTCTACGTCAC
>CAXBKC010000236.1:0-6374 GCA_963975615.1 uncultured Oleiphilus sp. | reverse complement strand
TACCTGTTACGGTATGTGCGCTACACCAAATCGAGACCCAATGGTCGTGTAGACGATCTGGCTGCGGACAATGCACTTTACCGCAAAGCCGATATATTGGCACATGATGACTTATTGGAAATCGGTTTTTGGGAGCCGTCATTTCATGAGCGCTTTTTGGCCGAGGGCAAGATCATGCAGTTTGATAACGAATTGCTCGTCGTCCATAAAAACTGTTACGGCATAAAGCAGTTTATGCGCCAGCGTTATAGTCACGGCATTGAGTTCGGAATGGCGAGGGCGAAAGTCATGAGCGTCACCAAACGATTTGCAATGATCGCCCTGTCACCTTTAATTCCGCTGGTGTTCACCCGGAAAATAATGGCCACCGCTCGACGTGATAAACAGTTTGACTTGGGTTTTAATCGCGACATGTTCTGGTTGTTGGTTTTTGTATTGGCTTGGTCAGTCGGTGAAACGCTTGGATATATTAAGAAAGAAGAGACTAAATCGTAATCAGCGTTCGCTGCTTTCTTTGGAAAAGGTTGTGGTAGGCGGATAGGAATTTTTATTTAAGGAGTATGTCGCGTGGAAGGTAAGGAACAGTCATCAGAAAACAAAAAGCCGCTGTCAATCAGTGTGATTATGCCGGTCTATAATGGTATCGAGTTTATCAAGCAAAGTTTGCCGCCACTGGTGGCAATGAGAGAGTGCGGCGAAGTTGTTGAGGTGATTGTCGTGGATGATACTTCGAGCGATGATACGCCTGATGTTGCCCGTCGCCTGGGGGCAGACGTGATGCCTTCCGGAGGTCGTCTTGGGCCTGGGGCTGCCCGAAATGTTGCGGCAAGTGAAGCTAAGGGCGATATCTTGTGGTTTATTGACGCCGATGTAATTGTTCATGAAGATGCTGCCAGGGTGATGCTAGCGGGTTTTGACGAAGTGGGCGTGGTGGGTGTTTTTGGCTCTTATGATGATAAGCCGCCCGCTCAGAATTTTCTATCTCAGTATAAAAATCTGGTTCATCACTACTATCACCAGCGCGCTAGAAAAGAAGCTTCTACATTCTGGTCAGGTTGTGGTGCGATTCGAAAAGACGCATTTCTCAGTCAGGGGGGCTTTGATGTTGAAATGTTTAAACGACCTTCGATTGAAGATATTGAACTGGGTTATCGGCTGATCAAAGCGGGGGGGAAGCTCTTGCTTTTGACTGATATGCAATGCACCCATTTAAAGGAGTGGCGCTTCGTCAACCTTATTCATACCGAGGTGTTTTGCCGGGCCATTCCATGGGCGAGATTAATGTTAAGCCGAGGCGGTCTGGATAACGATTTAAATGTGGGTGTTAGTGAGCGGATTAAAGCATTTTTTGCCGGTTTGTTGGTGTTAACCACTCTCCTGGCGCTTGGGGGCGTGTTCTCCTTGCTTTACCCAGTATTGGTAGCGATGCTTGTGGTTTATGCCAACAGAGATATCTTGCAATTGTTTTATCGGCGCAAGGGTTTTTGGTTTGCGTTGAAAGGCTTATTATTTCACCAGGTTTATTATTTATATAGCGCGTCAGCATTTGTTTGGGTGCTGATCGAAACCAAGCTGGGAATAAAGATCGCCTAGCGTCAATGCCATTTAACTGCGATAAAAAATATGAAGGCAATAATTACCTTTCACAGCATTGATGACCGGGGCTCGGTACTAAGCTTTCCACCTGCAACGTTCGCCAAGATGGTTACCGAGCTTTTGGATAGTGATATTACAATCTGTACCTTGGATCAATTACTCAACCCGGCCATTGATAATGCAATTGCAATTACCTTTGATGATGGCATGCGTTCGGTTTATGAAAATGCGCTACCGGTGTTAAAAGATGCGAATGTGCCATCGCATCTTTATCTGACGACTGGATATGTCGGTGGCAAGAATAACTGGCCCACACAACCTGCTGGTGCACCAAGCTTTGAAATGATGAGCTGGCAAGAGGTCGAAGCCTGTGCTGAGGCTGGCATGTATATCGAGAGTCATACGGTTTCACACCCCAATTTATGTCAGCTTAGCCCGGAGCAAATTGAAGAAGAGTGTGAATCGGCAGATCAGCGTATCGCGAAGCAATTTGGGCGTCGGCCTAGGCATTTTGCCTATCCCTACGGAATATACGATGCCAGGGTTGCTGAGTTAGTTGGTCAAAAATACCAAACCTGTGTGACGACAGCGTTATTGCCGCTGGGAAGGAAATTCAGCGCAGCGCAGCTGCCCCGACTAGACAGCTATTATCTGCAAAATCGACAGACGTATAGTCGTTTCTTTTCTCCTACTGCCAGTGGTTATTTATGCCTACGCCACTGGCTGCGCGTTTTTCGAGGCTTGCTTTAGTTATTATGATGAGATACTTTCCATGTTAATGAGCTCTCTTTGTTGGGGGCACGATGGATTGTAATAACCTAATTTACTATCTGATTGAGAAAGATAAATGATGGCCGATGAATGTGAACCTGAAGCGCTTAGTGTTGACTCTGAGACTAACTTCAAGACTAATGATGCAAACAGCTACAATGCTGTTGTTGATTATTTCGACAAATATACCGAGCGTTTTACTCGGCACATGCCTGGACCGATGCTGGATCTTGCAGGTGTACGAAATAACGCCAAGGTTCTCGATGTTGGAACCGGAACCGGAGTTGTGGCGTTAAATATTGTTGAAGGGATTGGTGAGAAAGGAAGAGTGGTCGGTATTGACCTTTCTGATGGTATGTTGTCAACAGCCAGAGCTAAAGCCCGAAAAAGAAAACTTGATGGTCGTGTTGAATTTCTAAAAATGGATGCAGAAAATCTTGATTTTCCTGAAAGTCACTTTGATGGGGCATTTTCGTTGTACGCGTTACGACACTTTCCTAATCCTGAAAAATCAGTGGCTGAAATTTATCGGGTTTTGAAACCTGGTGCTAGTATTGTTGTTGCAGTGGGCAGTCGTCCTGACCTGATTTCGGTTGAAGGTATGAAAGCCGCGCTACGTCGCATGGCTAGTATGCGATACCGGCTATTGCGTAAAGAGCTTCGTGCTTGCGAATTTATTGATGGTTTGTTAGAAAAATACATACCAGAAAGTACGGATAGGGAAGTTGCTGAATGGGTCGGTGAGCGCCACGGTTTTTCCGGTTCAATCGAACAATTAATTAAAGAGGCAGGGTTCACCGCTATTCAAACTAGCTGGAAGGGGCAATACTCATGTATTGAGTCGCCTGAAGATTTCTGGTTGCTGCAAATGACATTTTCCAGTAAAGCGCGTAAGCGTATTGCTCAGGCTGATGATAAGGTAGTCAATAAACTCAAAGCTGAGTTTTTTAGTTGCTGCGAGTCGGTTCTGAAAAGAAATGGTCGGCTTGTGTATCAAACAGGAGCAGTAATCGTCAGCGCTAAGAAGCCAGGGCATTAAGGTCTTCGTACCCGAGCGGGAGTTAAATCATTCGCGCTTGAACGACGAAATTTTACTCTGCCTGCTAATTGCAGGGTTATCGCAGTGATAACGATAGCGCCCAATAACAGCGTGTATCCGCCGATGCGTTTATCGAGTATCTGATAGATAAGACCATGCACGGGAAGTAGCAACAGCAGCAGGTAGCTAGACCTCTGCCACTTTTTCCAGCGTTGTATACCAAGTTTCTTGGTAGAGCGATTGTTGGATAACAGAAGCAATACAACCATTAATATGGTGCTCAATAAACCAAGATAATTTGTCAACCCAAATAAATCATGCCTTAAGGGGATCAGATGAGACTGGCCCGAAGGGTAGGTGAAGTAAATCCAGATCCTTCCGATAAAGTGGACCTGCAAGCCCGAAATAGTATGAAGCAGGGCTAATAGCGCCGACCAGATGCCCAAGTCTCTTCTGAGATAGCTCGAGTTTGGGTTGGTTGCTCCCAATAGTAAGTTAACGGGGCCTATCGTCATGGCGCCGCTAAAAAGTGCAAGGCTAAGATATGCTGAACTCATACTTAGCTTGCCAGCTAAGCTGAGTTCAGTGTCAAGCCAATAAAAAGCGGTTATGATTGAAGCACAGCTCATAAAAATGAAAATATGCCTATTGATTCTATTTGATTTCAACTTGTTTCTCGCTGTATGGACTACTTCAATGATAGCAAGCTCTTCCTTGGTCAGCATTAGTTTTTGATGGTCTGGTTTATTCTCTGGATTTCTAGCTCTATGTAATGTCGCGATATCTTATCTCCCAACTCAGCATGAGTAGTGATCATCCAGATAGGTGTCGCAAGGGATAAAGATGCAAAAGCCACTATTGGCTAAGCTTATGCTGCTATGCTTGACGATACAAACGTGATAATTTCACATAATTAACTTTTTAAAATTGAAGGTAAATGAATATTGAAAGTGACAGTCTTTGGTATTGGTTATGTTGGCTTGGTACAAGCGGCAGTATTGGCTGAAGTGGGACATGATGTATTATGTGTTGATGTAAATGCAGAGCGTGTAGAAAACCTGAAGAAAGGTATTATTCCTATTTATGAGCCGGGGCTAACACCGCTAGTAGAAACACATTTCAAAGCCGGACGATTAAATTTTACAACGGATGCAGTGGCGGGTGTAAATCATGGTGATATTCAGTTTATCGCGGTAGGTACGCCACCAGATGAAAATGGATCTGCTGATTTACAATATGTATTAGCCGTAGCAACTACTATCGCCCAAAACATGCAAAATGAAAAAATCATCATTGATAAGTCGACTGTACCCGTGGGTACTGCTGATAAAGTCATGGCGCGTATCCAATCGATTCTGGATGAGCGAGGTTTATCGCTCAACTTTGATGTGGTTTCTAATCCGGAGTTTTTGAAAGAAGGTGCCGCGGTAAATGACTGTCTGCGACCTGACCGTATTGTTATCGGTACATATACAGAGCGTCCACAAGAATTAATACGTGAACTTTATGAACCATTTAACCGAAATCACGACAAAGTGATTTTGATGGATGTGCATTCAGCGGAGTTAACCAAGTATGCCGCCAATTGCATGTTGGCCACGAAAATTTCCTTTATGAATGAAATGGCAAATCTGGCGGAATTGTTAGGCGCAGATATTGAGGCTGTCAGAAAGGGGATTGGCTCAGATCCTCGTATCGGTTATCATTTTATTTACCCTGGTTGTGGTTATGGTGGTTCGTGTTTTCCAAAAGATGTTCAGGCGCTAATAATAACATCTGAACAAAATGGCTACCAACCAAAGATTTTACAGGCAGTTGAAGCCGTTAATGACAAGCAGAAGTATAAACTGTCGACTTTAATTAAACGACACTTTTCGCAAGAAGTGTCTGGTAAAACCTTCGCAGTTTGGGGCTTAAGTTTTAAACCAAATACGGATGATATGCGCGATTCTTCAAGTCGGGTGTTAATGGAAGAGTTGTGGGCGGCTGGTGCTAACGTTCAGGCCTATGATCCAAAAGCCATGGAAGAAACTCAGAGAATTTATGGTGTGCGGGATGACCTAAGCTTGGTCGGTACAAAAGAAGCGGCCTTAAAAGGTGCGGATGCACTCGTAATTTGTACTGAATGGCAGCACTTTAGAGCGCCTGATTTTGAACTGATTAAATCACATTTAACAAGTGCGGTGATATTTGATGGGCGTAACTTATTTGAACCTGGTCGTATGAGCAAAAAGGGATTTGTTTATTATGCGATAGGTCGCGGTGAAAGTGTACAAGGATAAGTTTCTCGAAAGATGGAGTCATCACTCATAGGGTAATGTGTTTGTGCACCCTATGAATTAGATGTTTAGGTTTTTATGAGTAAGTTTTTCTAGAATTAATTAACATCGTTTTAATATGAATGTTATGGAGAGGAATGCCTGTGTGACACACAATAAAATTAAGCACGCAATGACAGTCGATGTAGAAGATTATTTTCAAGTAGCTGCATTTGCCAATGTCATTCAAACTCAGAATTGGGATAATTACCCATGTCGTGTCGAACATAATACCGACACTTTACTTGAGCTATTTGATACTAAAAATATTAAAGCCACATTTTTTGTGCTCGGCTGGGTGGCTGAACGTTACCCTGAAATTGTAAAGCGAATTGTTGCTCAAGGGCATGAATTAGCATCGCATGGCTATAGTCATCAGTTGGTGTACTCGCAAACGCCCGAGGTCTTTAGGGAAGAAACCTATAGGTCGAAACAGATTTTGGAAGAACAAGGGCAGCAAGCAGTTGTGGGTTATCGTGCTGCAAGTTATTCGATTACGGCTGAGTCGCTTTGGGCTTTAGATATATTGGCAGACTTGGGCTTTACTTGGGATTCAAGTATTTTTCCTATCAAGCATGACCGTTATGGAATGCCTGGCAGCCCGGAGCGACCTTATAAAATCATCACTAACTCTGGTGCTGAGATTACAG
>CAXBKC010000235.1:0-6427 GCA_963975615.1 uncultured Oleiphilus sp. | reverse complement strand
CTGCTATGATTGACGCCAAGTCCCCAACTATAGGTATGATGGCCGTGTGATCTAAGAAACGTCTTTAGGGGTAGTACTGTCAAATCGCCACAGCCAAACCCAGGAATGATTAACACAGTTTTCGGATTAACTGTCTTAGGTAAAGGAATCGATTTCCACTGCATTAGATCTTGCAGGTACATGCCAGACAAGAGTTCTCTAAGTTGCAACTTTAAAGGTGGGGAGTTTATGTGGGGGTGTGTTCTAAGTGAATTGGTCATTACTTATTTACGACTCCTCAAAGACTGCTCTCTATTATTAATAGTTTGCTTTGTTTTATTTGGCAACTTTTTACAAAACCAGTTATTGGAGGCAGGCCACAGTTTTTCTGATAGCAAACGATAAACTGCGTTTTTGCAGAAAGGGACGGATCTATTTATGACTTAAATAGATCCGTCCCTTTTTTGTGCTCATATTTGATGTTAAGTGGTCATTAACTTCGCTAGTATGTATTTTTATGTGGCTCATCTTTAAGTAACACTAATATTGGGGTATTTAATTTTGTTTAAAGTGCTATTCATCTTACTGCTGTCTCTATCATTCCAAACTCAAGCTGAATGTGTATTAAAGGTGCGTGTTAATGATGTTTCTCCACAGTATATGCAGAAAGACGGAAAATGGACTGGCAGAGCTGTTGAGTTGATGGAAGTCTTGTTGGAGGAGGCGAATTGTCGAGCAGAGTATGTCAAAGGCCCTTGGAAAAGAGCACTAATTGAGCTTGAGCAAGGCCGCATCGATGCCATGATGAATGTGGGTTACGACGAACAACGATCAGATTCTTATTATTTCATATCGCCTAACGCCTATGAAACAACTGTCTTATTGATGCGCAAAGATACCGAAATAGACATTAATTCACTAAGTGATTTAAAAAAACTACCTATGAAAATCGGTTATGAAACAGGTAACTTGTTCGATAAATACTTCATCGATAAATTTGAAGAAGACCAAGAATTTCGAAACAACTTTAAAGCATTGGCCGTCGGGGATATGACTGAAATGGTCTTTTTAGGGCGTTTATCAGGTGAGTTAACTATTTTAGAAAATGCACAATATTCCATAGCATCGAACCCCAAGTACCTAGAACACTTAAAAATTCATCCAATGATAATTTCTAAATTACCCTCATTTTTTGCCTTTAGTAAGCATTCAATTTCTAAAGATAAAATAATAGAACTTCAAGCTGCGAATATTCGGGCTATTTCTAAAGAGCTATATGTAAAGGTTATTGAGCGTTGGCAGTAAGCTAGCCGCCCTTGCTCAAGGCGTCAAACGGCTTCGGCCTCCACCTATATACAGCCGAAGCGGATAGCGGTAGAGGCAAAATTTAAACTCGCAAGATAAGATTCTGCTTTCGGAAGGCTTGTCATCACATTTTCCAGGCCAATGAGATAAGCATTTCGATAGTCTTGGATGGTTGATGCAACCCTTGTAGCTGATTTAATTGTTTAATATGCATGTAAGCAGCTACAGCTAAACATTCATAAATGCTTTGCCCTTTACTTGGTTCCCGTAGATGTCGCGGTATTTAGAATAATCTGGCTTCTTAATCCCAATCACAATACGAAAAATCACTTATATACTGGTGTAATGATCTGTTTTATCGAATGGCACTCACCGGGTGCCAAATTAATAGAAGCGTATCTTGTATTGGCAGCTTCCACGCATAACATTTGGGTGTAGCCGTTATCCGGAAAGTCGCCCATAGATTTAGACTTTTCGATCCAAGGATTCCAAACCACCACGGCATTGCCATGGACTTGCTGAAGCCTCGTGTTAGGTAAACCTTCACGTAAAATAAAAAGATCATTAGCGGGTGCCCGATAGATTCGATCGACTTCCTCTGTAAACTCAGCGGTTAGATTAGATTGTCGTGAGTCAGTCTCTAAAAGCTGATCATAGTACGGAGTGTTCGCTAGTCCTTGTAGTTGAGTCGTTGCTATATCTCTGATCGCGAAGTAGCTATGAATGGCTTCGGTTAAATTGATGATTTGGGTATCGGTATTCTTAGTTTCCAATTCAATGCTTAGCGAGGAGCCTAAGGTGATAATCAAGTTCAGCTTAAATTTATATGGCCATAGCCTTAAGCTCTCTTCACTTTGTTGCATAGATAGCGTGAGCTGCAAATCACCATTGTTCAGTTCTGCAGTTTGTACGACTTCAAACAAACTATTCCTCGCGAACCCATGTTGAGAGAGTGATGAATCAACTGGGTGCTTTCCAAACCATGGCCAGCAAATGGGAATGCCGCCCCGAATCGCTTTTCCCTGTTCAAATTTTGCTAAGGGGCTCAACCATAGTACTTCAGTACAATCATTGGGGATAAAAGAGGTAACGTGTGCCCCCTGAAGATAGCCTTCAAGTACTGAAGTTTTGGATGTCGCAATAAACTTAATCAGCTTATTTTCCGTGATAAAACGAACTTTACCGCCAAGCCCAAAGGTTTTATTAAGTTCATCAGTGTTTGAAATATACATTTATTGATTCAACTTATTATCTTAAGGTAAGGGTTCATGCTCATGATGGTCGTCATTGCTAAATGACTAGCCCAGATAGCTTGTAATAGAGGATTGAATAAACTTAATTCGGTTAGCCATTATCGAATGTCTATTAAAACATAAATATAGCTTCTCACTGGCTGTTTTATTTAGTGGCTGTATCTTGATTAAGTCTTGCGAATTAAATGCTTTAACGGCGTATAAAGGAAGAACAGTAAATCCTATTCCCTTGCTGACAGGCTCTAATATCAGACCAATTTGATTCGAAAAACCTTTATGCACAAACTGCTCTATGTGTTCAAACTCAGGAAAGTTTTTACTTAATAATAATCTTCCATGATGTACAGCGTCTGGGTGAGATATGAACCCTAGTTCCATTAGGGTCTGCCATTCTATCGACTCAACGTTGCTTGATGTCACTAAAACTAACGGTTCTACAGCTATTTGCTGGCTTATTAGATTACTTTCTCTACTTAAATCTGTAATCAGGCCTAAATCAATTTTCCGATCAACTAAGTCTTGCTCAATACTTTTGTTGGGCGCGAAAATATAATCAATGCTTAACTTTGGGTGCCTTTGTTGAATATCTAGTAAGTATGGATAAAGCCTTAAACCAACGCTGCCCGGCGACGCAATTTTTATCCTACCTTCATACTTTTCATCTTGCTTAATCAGTTTTTCTAGCTCTACGGCAGACCGTAATAGCTCCTGACCCTTTTGATGTAATTGATAACCGGCGTCTGTTAAGGAAAAAGACTTACCGCTTCTTAGCAATAAGGCGGTATCAAGTTGTTGTTCTAATTTTTTTATATGCTGGCTAACGCCAGATTGGGTCATGAAGAGCTTGTTGGCTGTTTGAGTGAAATGCCCAATATCCGCAAGCGTACAAAATGTTTTCAACCAAAGTTGATTAATCATTACAAAATGTACTCATATTAATAATTATTGATAATTTTAAGTACTTTATCATGAGGTGTATTCTTAAACCATCAACTAAAACAGCCGGAGAGAAAAAATGAGCAAGACATATCCAAGAACGTTTTCACATATCGGTATTTCAGTGCCGAACTTAGAACAAGCAGTAAAATTTTATACAGAAGTATTAGGTTGGTACTTGATTATGGCGCCTACTGAAGTAATAGAAGACAACTCACCAATCGGAGAAATGTGTACTGATGTATTTGGTGCTAATTGGGAAAAATTCAAAATAGCGCATTTGTCGACGGGAGATCGAATTGGTGTTGAGCTATTTGAATTTAAGAACCAAGAACAGCCAGAAGATAATTTTGAATATTGGAAAACTGGAATATTTCATTTCTGTGTTCAAGATCCAAACTTAGAAGAATTAGTCGAGAAGATAGTTGAAGCTGGTGGTAAAAAACGTATGCCAGAGCCTCGATACTATTATCCGAATGAAAAGCCTTATCGAATGATCTATATGGAAGACCCATTTGGTAATATTTTAGAGATATACAGCCACAGCTACGAATTAACGTATGCTGCGGGTGCCTATTAATCCGCGAATATAAGTATATAACTAGTGGCCACTAGATATTTACGTGGTCACTTAAATAATCCATGTATTTGCTCTACCCAGGGCTTTATCTTTTCTATATTATTTATCTTACTGGCTATTCTCGCTGTCAGGATAAAATAATGCTCCGCTATTAAGTTGTCAGCTTAAGCATAATCTCATTATTCGTTTGTTTTGGAGCATCACCTTCATGCCAGCACTTTCAGACATTGAGCTTACCCAGTTAAAAGGGGTTGGTGCGAAGTTGTCAGAAAGTCTGGCGAAGTTGGATATTCACAACTTACAGGATTTACTTTTCCATTTACCTTTTCGTTATGAAGATCGAACCCGCATTCACCCAGTTGGCGGTTTACGGCCAGGAATGCAGGGTCTATTTGAAGTTGAGGTAATAGGTAGTCGCGTGGTTCAGGGCCGGCGCCGAAGTTTGGAAGTTAAAGTCAGCGATCACTCTGGCTTCGTCACTTTACGTTTTTATTATTTTAATGCTACCCAAGCTCGCCAGCTAATGAAAGGCACGATGTTGCGTTGTTACGGAGAAGCCCGTTTAGGTAAGTTAGGTGTCGAGTTTTATCATCCTGAGTACTCGGTGATGAGCGGCGAAAAAAATAAAGCGCCAGATAAATTGACTCCAGTTTATCCTTCAACGGAAGGCTTACAGCAACCTAGAATTCGCGCCTTATGCTTGCAAGCACTGACGTGGTTAGATCGATGTGATGTCCAAGACCTACTGCCCGCAAAGGTGCGAGAAGCATATCAATTACCCGAGTTAAAAGTGGCCCTACAGTATCTGCATCAACCTCCGGTTGAAGCAGATCAGGAAGCTTTGTTGGAAGGGAGGCATATCTGCCAGTCACGCTTGATTGTCGAAGAGCTGCTCGCTCACCATTTAAGTCTGCTGAAATTACGTCAGGGTATTCAGGCCCATCCTGCTTTAGTCTGTAAAAACCAAGACGCTCGACCTTCAAAGCATAGTCTAACGGCTGATTTTCTTGCGCTGCTGCCATTTTCCTTAACCGATGCTCAAGCGCGTGTCTCAACTGAAATAGAACAGGACCTAGCGCGTGGTATTCCTATGCTTCGTTTGGTGCAAGGCGATGTCGGTTCGGGTAAAACAGTCGTTGCGGCATTGGCTGCCTTACGTATCATTGAAGCGGGTGCTCAGGTTGCTTTGATGGCGCCGACTGAAATTCTAGCAGAGCAGCATTTGAGTAATTTTCAACAATGGTTTGAGTCGCTTAGAATCGATACTAAGTATCCGATTAAGATTGCTTGGTTAAGTGGCAAGTCTAAAGGGAAGGTTAGAGAGCAAAGTCTAGAATCGGTTCGTTCAGGTGAAGCCAATATTGTGATTGGTACCCATGCCTTGTTTCAAAATGATGTGGAGTTTAAATCCTTGGCCTTAGCGATTATTGATGAACAACATCGATTTGGTGTGCATCAGCGACTTTCCCTTAAAAATAAAGGTTTGGCGAATGGCTGGGTGCCACACCAGTTAATCATGACGGCGACCCCTATTCCACGCACTTTAGCAATGAGTGCCTACGCCGATTTAGATACCTCGGTGATCGATGAGCTACCACCAGGTCGACAGAAGATAGAAACCTTTGCTATCCCAGATAGCCGTCGCCTAGAGATGGTCGAACGGGTACGCCAATCTTGCTTAAATGGCTGCCAAGTTTACTGGGTGTGTACGCTGATAGAAGAGTCGGAAGCGCTACAATGCCAAGCAGCAGAGGATACTTTGTTATGGCTACAAGAACAGCTTAGTGGTTTGGTGGTCGGCTTAGTGCATGGGCGTATGAAAGCCAAAGATAAAAGCTTGGTGATGGACTATTTTAAGGAAGGAAAAATAGATGTCTTAGTGGCAACGACCGTGATTGAGGTCGGTGTCGATGTGCCAAATGCCAGTCTGATTATCATTGAAAACCCAGAGCGGCTTGGTCTTGCGCAACTGCATCAATTACGAGGTCGAGTTGGCCGAGGCAGTCTGCAAAGTTATTGTGCATTAATGTATCACCCGCCGTTATCTGCTAACGGCAAAGAACGTCTAAATGTCATGCGTGAAAGTAATGATGGCTTTGTGATTGCAGAAAAAGATTTAGAGCTACGCGGCCCAGGTGAGGTATTGGGAACAAAACAAACGGGCATGATTAATTTCAAACTTGCAGATTTACAGCGTGATCAAGACTGGTTGCCAGAGGTTAAAAAGATTGCTCCTAGCTTGTTAAACCAGACCAAGCTTTGTGAACAATTGATACAGCGTTGGATTGGGAGTCGTCGTCAGTATGGAGAAGTGTAATACTGAAGATATTTTACATATCTCTCAGGGTTTACATTTTCGAACGAAATTTTAAAA
>CAXBKC010000234.1:0-6435 GCA_963975615.1 uncultured Oleiphilus sp. | reverse complement strand
TGCTGCGTGTTCAATTTTATCTAACGCATCAATTCCGCCACTCAAATTAGCAATATCTCGAATCAAAAGAATAATATTTGCGTCGGTAGAAGCACTTTCCGCCAAAGCATTAAGCTCTGGTATAGACTTTCGACTTAAAGCATCAAAAATTTTCTCTTCAGTATCTACATCAAGAGCAGAAGATTCAATTAAGCCTTTATAGATACCAACATGAGCGAGATCTATATGAATATTAGGTATCCCGACTGAAGCAAGCGTGGCCAACATCAAAGAAATAACTTCAATATCTGCATTAGAACCAGCTTCTCCAAATAACTCGCAGCCTATTTGAAGTGGGTTACGGTTAGTTTGTATGTGAGCAGGTCGTGTATGCAAAACAGTATCGACATAACACAGTCGACTTATACCTTTACTTTGTAATAAATGTGCATCTATTCGAGCAACTTGTGGTGTTATGTCCGCACGAACGCCCATCAACCTACCCGTTAGTTGGTCGGTCACTTTAAATGTTTGTAAATCGAGATTATTGCCAGTACCTGTAAGAAGAGACTCAAGATATTCAATCAATGGTGGCGCAATTAGCTGATAACCATGTCTAGAGTATAAATCTAATAACTCACGACGCATTAACTCTACCTTCCATGCCTCTGGTGGTAAAAGTTCATCGACACCATCAGGTAATAACCAGCGTTCAGATACACTCATGTATATACTCTCTTGACTCTTATCGCTAGACGATCTTAAAGCAAGTCGACTTAGTGCTAATCGACTTGTTAGAATTGGCCTTCACAAAACCGATGATTTTAACGGTTTCTTACACACAAAAAAACCTGTGTTTCAAAAAACCACAAAAAAACGCGGATTAGCTAGGCTAATCCACGTCTTTATAGCTCAAATACCGCTTATTTGGCAGTTGAACTCTTCATATACTTAAAGAAATCACTATCAGGCTTTAATAGAAGTACATCGTCTTTACCAGAAAATGTATCCGTATAAGCTTTTAAGCTTCGAGTAAAGGAATAGAATTCAGCATCCTTTTTATAAGCATTTGCGTAAGTAGCTGATGCGATTGCATCACCCTCACCCCGAAGTGCTTCAGCCTTACGATAAGCTTCTGCCTCAAGAACAACTTTCTGTCTATCTGCATTCGCTTTAATACCTTCGGCTAACTCTTTACCTTGCGATCTTGTCTCACGCGCTTCTCGCTCACGCTCAGTCGACATTCTTCGGTAGACGTTTTTACTCAAGTCTTCAGGAAGATCTATCCCTTTCACACGAACATCAAGCACTTTAATTCCAAACTCACCAATAGTTTGTTCATTTAGCTTTTTGGTAATTATTTCCATTAGCTGATCACGCTCACCGGAAACAACCTCGGTCAAGCTACGCGAACCAAACTCATCTCTCAGACCTTTGTTAGTTGAGTTAGATAAAAGGTTCTGTGCCTGAAAAAGATTACCAGCAGTCGCTTTATAATAAGATTTAACATCAACAATTCGCCATTTGATGAATGAATCAACAATAACGAATTTTTTCCCCACAGTAAGAAAACGCTCGGGGGTTGAATCTAAAGTTAATATTCTTGCATCAAACTTTCTTACGTTCTGAAAGAATGGAACCTTAAAATGTAAACCAGGCTGGATATCACTTTCAATAATCTCGCCAAACTGCAGTTTAATAGCCACTTCTCTTTCATCAACAACATAAAGCGAAGAGGAAACAACTAGGACACCAATTACTAAAATAATTAGGGAAAATATAGAACCTTTTGACATTATCTAGCCTCCCTTGATGAACGGGTGTTTCTTGATCTTATCTCTTCTATTACCTGATCAGTCAAATCTGAAACTGGCTGATCACTATGCGAATCATCATTAGATGCAGACCTGCTTGACATCAATTTATCTAAAGGCAGATACATCATATTATTTCCACCTTCAACATCGATCAAGACCTTACTGCTATTCGCATAAACATTTGAGATTGCATCAAGATACAAACGATCTCGAGTTACTTTTGGCGCTTTTTTATACTCTATTAAAAGCTTTTCAAAACGCCCTGCCTCACCTGATGCTTTAGCAATCACCTTTTCTTTATAGGCACTTGCTTCTTCCATCATACGTTGTGATTTACCACGCGCCTCTGGAATAACGGTATTTGCATAAGCTTCCGCCTCATTCACATAACGCTCTTTATCTAAATTAGCCTTTTGCACATCATCAAATGCAGCTTGCACAGGAGAAGGAGCTCGAGCTTCTTTAACGTTTACAATACTGACATTAATACCTGTCTGATATGTATCCATAAAATTCTGAAGCCGTATTCTAGTATTTTCAGCCAACACAGCACGACCTGCCGTCATAATAGAATTCAAGTTAGTACTTCCAACCTCGTGCCTTAAAGCAGATTCTGCAGCATGAGATAGTGTACGTTCTGGATCATCCGTTCTTAACGCGAATTCGACCGGATCTGAAACAGTAAATTGGACGTTTAGCGCAATACCAACAATGTTCTCATCTTGCGTCAGCATTTCATCTTTCAGCTCAGCATTACGCACGTTAGTCACGTTTACAGGAATAACCTTTTCTATTAAAGGAAATACAAAACGTAAACCCGGGTCTAGTGTTCTGTTATATTTACCTAACTGCAAAACAATGCCACGCTGCTGTTCATCGATGGTATAGACAGATTTGAAACCTAGAAAAACAACTAGCAAAATTAAAGCTAATACGATAATTCCTCCAATACCTCCGTTAGAAGAGCTTGAATTAGAACCACCGGCACCTTTGTTCCCACCGCCACCAAACAAACCATTTAGTTTGTCGAGCAATTGCTTAAGTGCTTGATCCAAGTCTGGCGGTCCTTGATTTCCGCCATTACGACCTTTGTTATTATTGCCCCAAGGGTCGTTATCATTGCGGTTACCACCCGGCTCATTCCAGGCCATAGTTTTCTCCGTTCGTTTTGATTGGTTTTTGAATTTATCCAGAGGATACAGATATACGCTACTATTACCCAGCTTTATATTAATGGGGCAATTCTAACGATTTACAAGGGGGATATAGTATTGATGTTCAGAAAAGACAGCAAGGGAATTTTGGAATGTATTGAGAGAACTTAATGAAACAAGACCACCCTTACTTAGTGGTCTTGTTTTAACTTTTAGTTATTAATTGTAATGAATGCGAATTGACCATTAACAGTATTATCAACCCTTAGTGTTGCAGAAGCTCCCGTTATTGAATTTACCGTATAAGACCCATCAGCATTTGTTACACCAACACCACTTGTTAAGGTCCAGGTATAGTCTGTCGATTGATAAGTATTATTTGTCCAGCGAGTTACTGGCCTAAAAACATTCACTTCAGATAAGCTTGCCAGACCGCCTGTAATATACTCACCAAGCCCACCTGTAACCGCCCCAGATATATATTCACCATTAGGCCCGGTAATTTCTACCGAAGATTCTAGTTCATAGTAAGGAGTACCAACAGATTCAGGGGCTGCAAATTGTGTATCCCCCGTGAGTGAATAATTAAACCCTATTGATCTTGATTCAAACAGCCTGGTATTCAGTCCCTGCCTAGGTAAAAATGCATAACGGTAAATGTGCTGATTATCTAAATCTATACGAGAATTAATGGCTGAAATTTGATCCAAAATCAAAGTATCACCAAAAGAATAGTTACCATTAGTTAAAGTAAGAGAAGTTGTTTTTTCCGACACCTCACTCAATTCGGTATAAGGAGTTCCCGGAACAGTTGCCCCAACAACATAGTAAAAAACAGGTTTACTAGTAAAGTTATTGGTAGCAGCAGTTGTTCCATCACCAGCAGATTCATACTTTAACAAGCCCTGAGACTGTATTGACTCTACCATTTGATTTTTTGCAAACTCACCTTTCGTATCAGGGCCAGAAGAAAAAATAACAATCTGGCTTAATATAATTCCATTACTAGTAATGACATCTCTAAGCTCATTATTACCATCACTCGCATAATCTATAGGTGGTGTCGCAGCAGTATCTACATACCCACCAATTACTTTTACCACCGCTTTATGTAAATTACTTGAACTTTGGTACCGCATCACATTATCAATAGCAGATTCTATATTTACAATATTAGTCTCAAAGCCTCCACTCAGGTCTGTGACATCTTCAATTGCTGGGTTATCTTGACCAAATGACCAAATAACAAAAGACTGATTCGCTATAATTGGGTTAGCATGAGCTTGAGCCTTTGCAACATAAGATTTTGCCTCACTCTTAAGCGCATCTAAATCAACTTGACTTGTACTTCCAGTCGCATCAAAAACGAGCGCGGTCCTTAAGTAGACGCTATTACCAATAACCTTTTGTAAAATAGGAAAACTTTCAGTTGGATCAATTTCAATATCATTAACCTTCATTCTATAATCATCAACTGTCGCAGTATCTACTGGCGCTAAGGTTCTAGAATCAACAGGGTTAATAAAATACCCTCTAATATCCGGAAAACTTCTTTCTGAGATAAAAACATCGTTTTCGTCAAGGCCTGCTACATAATCTGAATACTCAACATGAACACTTAAAGGTAAATAGCTTACTGTAGATGTATTTGTTTCATCACCGCCACCCTCTGAGCCACCGCCACCTTCAGAAGAGCCACCACCAGCAAGATTACCATCTCCACCACCTATATTAAATTCGCCACCTCCACCACAACCTACTAACAGTAAGCTCGGAAGAAACACCATACTCAGGAGATTGTTTCGAAATGACATACCCAACTTTCCTATATTGATAATTTTTAAATGAATTTCCATGTAATTAGCCAGCAACAAGAGTACCTGCTACATATACGACACTTTCTTAGATTGAGTATAGACACAAAATCAAAAAACGTAGTATCCACTGGCTTATTTTTAGTAGCTTTTAGTTTTGGAGTGTTAAATGTTGTATGCAGATAACTAATAACACTTCAAGCTAGACTATCATTTCACAACTCGAAAAATGTTAATTCATGCTCTTCAATATTCGACTGTCTGAGCAACTTGTTAAAATCAGCATTCTGCATCCGAATTTCAATAAATGTTTGACCATTGTCATCAGTGTACTCATCTAGAACTGCATTTGCTGTATACAAGAGCGCCCTAAACTTACCCAACTGCGGTTTGAACTCAATTTTTTTATGGATAATTTCATTACCCAAAAGCTCTGCCACAGCTTGTTGAAGTAAATCCAAGCCTTCACCGGTTTGAGCTGACACCCAAACTCGCTGAGGCACGCCATCTTCATCTCGATCTATTCGAGGCTCCCGTTCATCTAATAAATCAAGTTTGTTATAAACCATTAAGGTTGGAATATCGTCCGCACCGATCTCTCCTAAAACCAACTCAACTTGTGTAATGTTATCCAAGCGATTCTCATCATGGCAGTCGATTATATGTAGCAATAAAGTAGCACTACAGGTTTCTTCTAGGGTTGCACGAAACGCATCGACTAGCTTATGCGGTAAATGGCGAATAAATCCTACCGTATCAACCAATATCGTGCGCCCTACATCCGGGATAACGAGACGACGAAGCGTTGGATCAAGTGTTGCGAACAACTTATCAGCCGCATAAACCTCAGACTCGGTTAGTCGATTAAACAGTGTTGACTTGCCCGCATTGGTATAACCGACCAAAGAAACCGTTGGAACTTCTGCTTTAACACGCGCCTTTCGCCCTTGATCACGCTGCTTTCTGACCTTCCCCAACCTTGCAGAAATCGTTTTAATACGCGCTCTTAGTAAACGGCGATCGGATTCTAGCTGAGTCTCGCCTGGCCCACGAAGGCCAATACCACCTTTTTGTCTTTCTAAATGTGTCCAGCCACGGATGAGTCGAGTCGACATATACTCCAGCTGAGCCAACTCGACCTGCAGCTTACCTTCATGAGTCCGAGCTCGCTGTGCAAAGATATCTAAAATCACACCCGTGCGATCTATTACTCGACAACAAAGAGTTGCTTCTAAATTACGCTGTTGACTAGGTGATAAGGCATGATTGAAAAGCACAACATCTGCTTCTGCATGTTCAAGCTCAAAACGAACTTCTTCGAGCTTTCCCTTGCCGATAAAATATTTAGGGTCTGGTTTATCTCTTGAGCCCGTAACGACACATAAAGCTTCAACACCAGCTGACGAAACTAGCTCTTGGAACTCCTGAACGTCTTCCCGTTCTTTTTCAGAAAAGAAATTGATATGGACTAAAATAGCAAACTCACCAGAGTCATGACGATCAAACACGCTAGAATTCTCCGGGGGAACTAAGTTGGATTAAAAAGAAAAGCTTATCTAGAAACAAGGGCGTTAATTCGCTATTAATCGAAAAAACGCCCTTAAAAGAGAAGTGATAATTTTGGAACATATACCTAATTATTAAACTTCTTGGTCTTCCGGTGAAACAACA
>CAXBKC010000233.1:0-6452 GCA_963975615.1 uncultured Oleiphilus sp. | reverse complement strand
AAGCTAGACGCCTTGTTAGATAATGAAGGTGAAGAAATTTTGCCACCGAGAGAAGAGTCTTATGATTATCTGGTGATGGCGATTGGCAGCATATCTAATGACTTTGGTATAGAAGGGGTGGCGCAACATTGCACCTTCCTTGATGGTATTTCTCAGGCAAATGCTTTTCAATCTAAGTTGCTAAATCATTTTATTCGACTCAATCGAGTACTGGAAAAAGATGAACCTCAGAGTAAGCTGCATGTACTTATTGTTGGCGGTGGCGCTACCGGCGTGGAGTTGTCGGCTGAATTGTTTAGGGCCAGGCAGTGGTTTGCCAATTATGGTTTAGGGCAGGTGCTTCCTGAACATTTACAAGTATCTTTAATTGAAGCCGGACCTCGTTTATTACCCGCTTTAAATGAAGGTATTTCCACAGCAGTACATGCAGAGTTGCTCAAAATGGGCGTGGAAGTTAACCTTTCGACCACGATTGTTAAGGCCGAAAAAGGCGTGCTAATCACCAAAGATGGCTGTCGCCATGAAGCAGACTTAATGGTTTGGGCCGCGGGTGTGAAAGCCCCAGATTTTTTAGCTGATTTTGATGGGTTAGAAACCAATAGAGCTAATCAGTTATTAGTTGAATCAACATTGCTGGTTAAGGGGGATAACAGTATTTTTGCGCTCGGAGATTGTGCAGGTTATGAGATAACGACCGCCGATGGTCAGACATCGTGGGTGCCACCTAGAGCGCAATCGGCACATCAAATGGCCAGTCTTATCGCAAAAAATATTTGTCAGATATACACCAATAAACCCCTGAAGCAATTCAACTATAGAGACTATGGTTCACTGGTTTCACTCAGTGATTATACTGCCTTTGGCCGATTGATGGGTGGGATTTCAAGCGGCAGCCTGCGTGTAGAAGGGCGTATCGCGCGCCTGGCTTATACATCCCTTTATCGGATGCACCAGATGGCGATACATGGCTGGTTTAAAACCTTATTGATGACCATGCTGGATAAAATTAATCGCTTCATTCGTCCGCGATTAAAATTACATTAAGTCTGATTGTTAGAGGCTCTGTTCGTAATATAGTGAGATTAGACTAAAATTTCTTTTATATACTGAAATTATGGTGCAACTATGTCCGACATCAGTAGTTTAAGCTTGCAACGCCTGCTTGAAAACGCCTATATCGGCGTTGTCATTCATCGTTGGGATACCGAAATTGTCTATGCGAATTCAACCGCGATTCGCTTACTAAATATGAGTTATGACTCTGTCATTGGCCGTGATGCCTGGGACTCTCAATGGTATTTTGTGGATGAGCGTGGCAAGCGATTAATGATTGAAGACTATCCAGTCAATCGTGTAAAGCGAACCAGAGAAGGCATACGTGATCAGATTATTGGTTTGAAACATGAAGATACTGACAAGATTACTTGGTTCAGCGTTAATGCCTACCAAGAGGGACAGCAAGGAACTGAAAGCCAGTTTCTTGTGGTGACCTTTAATGATATATCAAATTCCAAAAATCTATTCTCATATCAGGATATCCTTGAAAATACACAAGATATTGTGATCGTGACAGAGGCTTCAGAAATTGCTTATCCATTAGGCCCCAAGATTATCTATGTAAATGAAGCTTTTGAGAAATTGACTGGTTATTCAGCTGATGAAGCCATTGGCGAAACGCCTAGATTTCTTCAGGGGGAACTTACCAGTTCTGAGTCTAAAGCTAGAATTAACTTAGCATTGAAGAATAAAAAAAGTATTACAGAAACATTATTGAATTACGACAAGTCTGGACGTCCTTATTGGATTGAGATGAACATTATTCCGCTTAAAAACGGGTTTGGTGAAGTCACTCATTTTGCCGCTATTGAGCGTGATGTGTCAGAACGAAAGTATCTTATTGAGCAGCTCAAGAATAAGAATGATGACTTAAAGTCGATTAAGCACGATCTACTGACAATAGTCGATCAGCGTTCACATGAGCTTCAGAACGCGAAAGAAAAACTGGAATTAATCGCTTATATCGACCCATTAACCAATATTCCGAATCGACGAAACTTTCTTGAGCAGAGCGAGTTTTTAATCGGTGTCTGCAATCAACGAAATCTGTTATTCGCAATGGGCATCATCGACCTAGATAATTTTAAACAGATTAATGATAAATATGGTCATAATGTAGGTGACCAAATTCTTATTGAGTATTCTAAATATTTGAAAGGTCTGTTTAGGACGGAAGATGTTTTTTGTCGATATGGCGGGGAGGAATTTGCGTTTTCAGTCAGTTTAAAAGACAAAGCAGATGCTGAGCTCATTGGTCAGCGTCTGACAAGTCAGGATGTTCAACTATCAGTGCTGGTGAATGCCGACACACAAAAATCGATTACGGTTATTTATACGGTTAGTGTGGGTATGTCAGTGATGAAAGTTGTGGATAAGGTTGATAAAAATATCGCCTTAAAAGAGGCAGATAACGCACTGTATCAAGCCAAAGAAAATGGTAAAAACTGCTATGTAATATCCTATTCTTATATGGATGGAGGAGCTAAGTGATTTATGCTTAGCGCCGATATCACGCTTAAACAAGAATTTTAACTAGCAGCAATGTCCCTGTGAGACCCAGAAGAATTCTACAACTCAGAGTGAAGCTTGCTTCACTTAAATGAGCTTGTATTTTGTGGCCTAGATAAACCCCCATAATGGCTACCGGCAATAATACCAAATCCAGTAAAAAGAACTCCGCCTGCCAAACTTCGTTCATGCTATAGGGAATGAGTTTGATGACATTCATCATCGCAAAAAATACCGCAGCTTGCGCTAACCATACTTTTTTGTTGATTCCTTTAGATATGAAATAAATACTAATGGGTGGGCCACCGGCATGTAATAGTGTGCTACTGATACCCGATAGAGTTCCCCAAATATATGCAGCACCAGGCAGCTTTCCTAACAGAGGTGTCAATTGTTGCCAGCTGGCAAATAGAATACAAAATAGGGCGAGTATCCATTGCAGGGTAGTGGATGAAAGTGATGCCATTGCAGAGCCCGCGAGTGCAATCCCCACGAAGGCCGCAAAAATAATCGATTTAATTTCTCGCAGATTAACTGAATGCCAATACAGACGAACGGTTTTAGCATCCATTACCAGCAATAGCGGCAGCATGATCGCCGCCGCTTGCTGAACAGGCATGACTAAGGATAGCAAGGGTACTGCCACTACTCCGGCACCACCGGCAAAACCCGATTTGGAAATGCCGGTGAGTAATACCCCTGTAATCGCTAGTAGCCAAAACAGAAGGCTATCGAAAGCCTCCATTCTAGTTCACCTCGATGTCAGGCAAATCAAACCAGAGTGCAGTCAGATCGGATATAGCACTAACATTCAGCATTTCTTTCGAAGCACCTAATGCATTGCGTGCTTTAAACATACGCCACTGTTCCAAAGTAGTTTTCTGCAAAGTGACTTCTTCCTATTTTGGCAGTGGCGTGTATTCGTTGTCGTCCCCCGGGATTTTTGGGAAGCGTTGTTCACGCCAGTCTGCTTTAGCCTGTTCGATCCGCTTAGGATCAAAGCTGACAAAGTTCCACTCAATATGTGGCGTTTCAGACCAAGCTTCACCACCAAGCATCAACAGTCGGCAATGGCTGGTTGACGTTATGCACTGCTCGTCTTCTAAAATGATCACGTCGCCCGCTTGATAATTTTTACCGCCAAGATTAATGGTTCCGTCTAATAGGTAAACCATACATTCATGTTCGGGGTTCGGACGAGTAATTTCTTTCTCGGGCTTGGCTAATACATCAAGATAAAACATAGGAGAATAAGTTTTGATCGGAGAGGTCAAGCCGTGCGCTTCACCTGCGATAAGTCGTGTCAGTACACCATCGAACATATGATGAGGCAAACAGGCACGTTTTATATGGGTGAAGCTTGGCGCTATTTCAGCCATGTCTTTTGGTAAAGGTTTCGCGCTCTGAAGGCACGATCCCTTTACCCGCCGTCATCCAATTTACGTCGCCGGGAAGGATTTCTATATTATTCCCAAGGCTGTCGCGATGCAGCAAGCTGCCTTCCATCAAATACGTAATCGTTGATAAACCAATATGAGGATGTGGGCGAACATCAATACCTTCTCCAGCACTGAAATCGGCAGGCCCCATATGATCAATAAAAATAAAGGGGCCGATCATTGTTTTGGCAGAACTGGGCAGTATGCGGCGAACAAAAAAACCATCGAGATCTTTTTGTCGGGTTGTTAATAAGTAAGCCATAGTAATTTTCCTTAATTCTATTAATTTGATTAAACGTGGCGTTTTTGGAATTTTATTCGATAAGCTCTGCCACTAAACTTTAATTTGGGTTTTTTAAACTCCAGCTAGGCTATTAATCTTATAGCCTTTTATTCTGATAACAAGGTGAAAATTCATCATTAAATTTAAATGTATTGTTCATTTTTTTAGGTTGATGCTGGTTATAAATGCCCGGAAAATCCTGAGTAATTGCTTGATAATTATTTTCCTGTATCTCACAATAATTTCAATTTCGTTAATCTATTCTGCTAATAAAAAAGACCCGTTGGGCTAGGAAATCTAAGCTTGTCATCTTTCAATAGAGTTTTAATTCTTTTTGCCCATCCCTCACTCCATCGTTCAGAAGCCAACAAACTGCTTTTTAATGCGTCTCATGATGTTGATCACGTTACTTTTGTCGATCTGTATCAGGAATACCCTACTTACAATATTAATATTGAACGTGAGCAGCAGCGACTTCGTGATCATGATGTGCTTGTATTTATGTTTCCTATGTACTGGTATTCAACACCTTCAATATTAAAAGAGTGGCAAGACCTAGTCTTAGAGCACGGTTTTGCCTATGGCCATGAAGGAGCAGAGTTACACGGCAAACAATTTATTTGTGCGATTACCGCAGGCGGCCCAGCAAAAGCCTATCATGCAGATGGCTATAACCATTTTACATTGCGAGAATTACTGCAACCATTGGAGCAAGTAGCTGGCGTTACCGGAATGCAATATTTACCACCATTTGCCTTGTTTGGAGCACGATCGGCAAAAGATGAAGGTCGTCTTCCTGATCATGTTGCTCGCTGGAAAACCTTGTTAACTCACCTAACGGAGGAAAGAATAGATCCTGTATCTTTGGCGAATGCTGTTACCATCAATAGTTATGTGGATGCGCTAGAGGAGAAACCCGCATGACCAGTATTTTTGTACATGCTTTTATTTATCTCTGCGCTGCCGTCATTATGGTGCCGCTCGCTAAACGCTTTGGTTTGGGCTCGGTGCTGGGCTATCTGATTGCTGGTGTCATTATTGGACCAGTGACGGGTTTAGTCGGGCAGGAAGCGACAACGATTCAGCACTTTGCTGAATTTGGCGTAGTGATGATGCTGTTCGTGGTCGGGCTTGAGCTAGAACCTTCCGCTTTGTGGAAAATGCGTCATCGACTATTTGGTCTTGGGGGGCTGCAATTATTACTCACTACTTCTGCGATTTTTGTGATTGCGACATTGCTAGGGCAGAGTTGGACCATAGCACTTGCCATCGGTCTGATTTTTTCTTTGTCTTCCACCGCAATTGTCCTGCAAACCTTTAACGAAAAAGGCTTGAGTAAGACCGAAGGTGGCCGCAGTGCATTCTCTGTTTTGCTGTTTCAGGATATTGCCGTTATCCCAATGCTGGCCTTATTGCCTTTACTTGCCTTGCCAGAATTACAGGCCGCAGCGGCGAACCTTACTAGCGCAGCAGAACATCATGATGAACTGAGCTTAGTCGCTGACTTACCTGCTTGGGCTGCGGCTATTGTGGTCTTGTTATCAATAATCGGTTTAGTGGTGGGCGGGCGATTTCTTAGCCGACCCTTGTTTCGCTATGTCGCCAAAACGGGTTTACCGGAAGTATTTACTGCAACCGCATTGATGTTGGTGATTGGTATTGCCGCATTGATGAGCATAGTCGGGCTTTCGCCAGCGCTGGGTACTTTCTTGGCGGGTGTGGTCTTAGCCAACAGTGAATTCCGCCATGAGCTAGAAGCCGATATTGAACCCTTTAAGGGTTTGCTACTTGGCTTGTTCTTTATCGCCGTGGGGGCGGGTATCAACTTCGCCATCCTGAATGACAACCTAGCTATTGTGATCGGTTTAACCTTTGGCTTAATGCTATTAAAAGCCTTGGTCTTAATGGTGTTAGCGGTGTTGTTTAAAATAGGTGATAGTGATCGTTGGTTATTTTTCTTGAGTTTGGCTCAGGCTGGTGAATTTGGTCTGGTGTTGCTTAGCTTTGCTATGACTGAACATATTTTGCCGGAAGGCTTGGCGCAAATGTTATCCATCGTGGTCGCACTATCCATGTTCTTGACGCCCATGTTGTTCATTCTTTTTGATAAAGTGATCTTGCCGCACTTTCAACAAAAAGGTGCCAGCCGTGAAGCTGATGACATT
>CAXBKC010000232.1:0-6478 GCA_963975615.1 uncultured Oleiphilus sp. | reverse complement strand
AGTTATGGATGAAGAAAAAGTTTGTCGTCTCGACAGATTATTCTGTGAGTTTAGACAAATTAGATGAGAGTTTATTTAGCACTATTGCCTCAGTAAATGAACAATGGGAACAGTGGATTAAACTAGGTTTTGTTAACGTGACGGTTAAGCGAACAGTTGAATATATGAAGTCTCACAAAGGCTTGATTGTAGATACAAGTTTGCTCCCAAGCTCTTTGAAAAATGAAATTATCGCTCAATTGGAAAATATTGATCAATTTGTAGATGGGGTTTTGGTGCAAAGTGATAACTTTCAGGCAATCAAGTTGCTCCAAAGAAAATACAATGGAAGAGCTAACGTACTCTACTTAGACCCGCCTTATAATACTGATGCTGGTCCAATTCTGTATAAGAATGGTTTTAGGGATTCTTCTTGGCTTGCCTTGATGGAAGAACGTTTGGTGCAGGGTAAATCGCTTTTAAGTAACGATGGCATTGCTTGTGTAACCATCGATGATTACGAACTACATAACTTAGCTAAGTTGATGGAGCAAGTATATGAAGAACTTGCAGGTACAGTAGCGATTCGTATAAAGCCATCAGGCCGACCTATTCCTAATGGTTTCGCTCTGGCACACGAGTATGCATTGTTTGCAAGAAACAATGAGTCCTCGCCAATTAGACGATTGGAACGAACAGCAGAACAATTAGCGCGATATAGAGAGCAAGATGAAAATGGCCCATTCTTTTGGGAAATGCTGCGTAAAGCTGGAGGCGGTGCTTCGCAGAAAGATCGTCCGACTGTGTGTTATCCGTTTATTCTTAGATCCGACGATACTTTAGTATTAGCTTCGTGCCAGTACGATCAAAGCCTTGAAGAGTATACCAATATTCAGGAGCTAGGTGCTAATGAGGCTGTGGTTTGGCCTGCTCGTGACGATGGCACTATGGGACGGTGGTATTTAAGTCGTGAACGTGTTCAAAATATGGTTGATGAGCTAAAAGTGGTTCAGCAAGAGGATGGCCGTTACTTCATATACTACCGCCGCCGTCCGAATGAGGGCGTGCAGCCTTTATCATTTTGGGCTGATGCTAAATACTCAGCGACTGAACATGGGACGGCTTTAATCAAGAAAATGTTTGGCTCTAGTAGTGCATTCTCTTATCCAAAATCAATTTATGCGGTTGAGGATTGTCTGAAAGTTGCCGGAGCTGGTGAAAAAAGTAGTTTTGTTGTGGACTACTTCGCAGGTTCAGCAACGACAGGCCATGCCGTATTAAACTTAAACCGTAAAGATAATGGTAAGAGAAAGTTTCTCTTAGTTGAGCAAGGGCAATATTTTGATCAGGTGACTAAACCAAGAGTACTGAAAGCAGCATTTTCATCACAATGGAACGATGGCCTGCCTCAAGACAATGACCATCAATCAGTCATTTTGAAAACAGTCAAACTTGAAAGTTATGAAGACACGTTAAACAACATAACCCTAAATAAACCTACATTTTCCACAGATCTTTTTTCTCAAAATAATGAAGAACTAAAAAACGACTATTTGATCAACTACATGCTAGATGTTGAAAGTGAGGCATCTCTACTAAATACCGATAATTTCCGAAAGCCATTTGATTATCAAATGAATATTTCAGCTGACTCTGCTGGTGCAACAGAGCGTAAGTCGATTGACTTGGTAGAAACCTTTAATTTCTTAATTGGCCTACATGTTAAGTCGATTGAATCGAATATCGAGCGTGGTTTTGTTCGTTTAGAAGGCACTTTACCAAGTGGTGAACGTACCCTTATTGTGTGGCGCGATTGCGACAAAATTGGTTATGAAAAACTCAATGATTACGCTAACCGCTTTGATCTGTATGCCAAAGAGCAGACCTTTGATGTGATTTACATTAATGGCGACCACAATTTGCCAACCGCATTTACGGTTGATGGTGATGAGGGCGATGTGATGCGTAGCTTGAAACTGCGTCAAATTGAGCCGGAATTCCTGAGTCTGATGTTTGCTGAGGAGATTTAAGCATGGCCCGTTCTCCACAAAAAGCTGCGCCTTCTGGCAAAGCAGTAAAAAAACAAAGTAGTAGTAAATTAAGTTTCCATAAACAACTGGTACTTAACCGTTTTATGTTTCGCTTTTTCAAAGATGGGACTTTGCAAGGTTTAAAACTACGTTTAGGCGAAGACCGTTTTGAAGGCATTCATGAGGATGGACAAAGCTTTTTCTTCCATGAGTTGAGTAACTATCTCTTTGAAGTCGATTTAATCGACCTTGATGAGCTTCGTCGCTACGACTTGAACATTGTTAAGCATTGGCAACAGATCACGCAGCACCGTAACCGTAAAGAAGATACGGTACTGAATATGAAGTATTTTCAGTACTTATCTCTTTTGTTTACAGAGATTTATCTCGACTGGCACTTCAACCGCAAGCAAGAGCTGCTTAATGGGCTGAATCGCGAGCTTGAAGCCTACAATATAGAAAACAGTAAAACAGCGAAAGACAGAGTTAATCAGTTTAGACAGTACATCTTGGATGATTTGAACAAGCTGGCATTTTGGAATGCTACGGGTTCAGGTAAGACGTTGTTATTACACGTCAATATTTTGCAGTATTTGCACTATTTTCAAAATGGCAATACTAGCCATTACCCTGACAAGATCATTCTGCTCACACCGGATGAGCGCTTGTCACAGCAGCACATGAATGAGCTGTATGACTCAGGTTTTTCTCATATCCAGTTGTTTGATAAATCTAAACCAACACCGTTTAGAGGCACGATTGAAGTTATTGATATCAATAAACTTGCAGATGAAATGGGTGACAAAACGGTAGCGGTTGAAGCCTTTGAAGGTAAAAATCTCGTACTAATTGACGAAGGCCATAAAGGTACAGGTACGGCTGCTGGTGCTTGGATGCGTCGTCGTGACAAGTTGACCCGCGATGGCTTTGCCTTTGAGTATTCTGCTACGTTTGGTCAATCTGTCTCTTCTGGAAATACTGTAGAAGCAGTTGAAAACGATATTAAAAAGAAAAAAGCCAAAATGCTGTTTGAAACGACAGCTTTGGGTAAGTTAACTGAAGAGCAGTTAGCGCAATTGGAATTAGATACTGAGGAGCAGCGTGACGCTCGCATTCAAGCTACACGTGAAGTGTATGGCAAATCAGTGTTATTTGATTACTCGTACAAATTTTTCTACGAAGATGGTTATGGGAAAGAGTCGTTAATCCTAAACCTTAACCCAGAGCAGGATAAGCAAGATAAGCGGCGTTATGAGTACTTCACCGCGTGTTTGCTCAGTTTTTACCAGCAGCAATATTTGTTCAATAAGCACAAAGATAAGCTTGCTGAGTTTAGTATAGAAAAGCCATTGTGGGTGTTTGTGGGTAACACTGTTGGCGGTGAAGATTCTGATATTCATGCCGTGTTGCGCTTTCTAGCTTGGTTCTTGAACAATGAAGCACAAGCTAAAGCTTGGATAAAAGATCTGGTGGATAACAAAGCCAGGATTCTCGATACCAAAGATAGAAATATTTTTGAGAAGCGTTTTATAGCTTTGATGAATGGCCCTGAAGATATTTATGCCGATATTCTTGCCAAGTTATTCAACACAACTCATTCAGGTCAGCGCCTCAGGGTTTTGAATCTAATTGGTAGCAAAGGCGAGCTTGCTCTTCAAGTTGGCGAAGCTGCGCCATTTGGTTTGATTAACATTGGTGATTCACCGTCTCTCTATGCCATGTGTGAAGAGGATGAGAGCTTCGATTATCAACGTGATGATTTTGCTAAAACCCTGTTTCACACTCTGAATGACAAAGACTCCAAGCTGCATATCTTGATTGGTTCACGTAAGTTTACCGAAGGTTGGAGTAGTTGGCGTGTATCAACTATGGGCCTATTGAATATGGGACGCGGAGAAGGTTCGCAGATCATTCAGTTGTTTGGCCGTGGTGTACGCTTAAAAGGTCGCGACTACTCGCTAAAACGCAGCACGCCGGGTCAACGGCCAAAAGGGATTCATTTAGAAAAGCTCGAAACCTTAAATATTTTTGGTGTCCGTGCCGATTACATGGCAACGTTCAAGCAGTATCTCGAAGACGAAGGGATTACCCCTAGTGATGAAATATTAGAGCTAAATTTTGAAACGCGTCCTAACTTACCTGCAACCAAGTTGAAAACGCTAAAATTGAAAGATGGATATAAAGATAATCAGAAACACGGTTTTAAGCGTGTTCATTATCCTGAGCTATATCAGGTTCCTGCTGAGTTTGAAGGGAAAATTAAACTTCCCCATGTGAAGTTAGACCTGTATCCAAAGCTTGAATCCATTGATACAAATAGAAAAGGCGACAACACGCCCGTCAATGTTCGATTTGAAGGTAAACTCGACTATAAAGTAATTTCTGCATTCGACTTTGAGCGCTTATATCTCGCTGTTCAGGATTATAAATTGCAACGAGGTTGGTCAAATCTTCGTCTTGATAAGCAACGGTTAATGGATTTCTGTTTAGGGAATAGTGGTTTTTCCAACAAGTGGTACACACTGCTCATTCCGAAATCAGAGCTAGACATCAAGCAATTTTCTGATGTGAAAAAGCAAGAAGATATTATGTTGCGCTTGTTGCTTGACTATACAGAGCGCTTTTATAACGCATTGAAAAATGCCTACGAAGGTCAGTTCTATCAGGTAACGCAAGTGCAGGAAGACGACCCAGGCATGATCAAAATGTATCATTTTGAAATTGAAGAATCGGATGACGGCTTGGACTATGCCCAGCGACTAGAGCAATTGCAGGATATCGTTGCTAAAGGGGATATTGGCAAAGCTAAAGAATGGAATGCACCAGGAATGGTCGCTGTGACTTTTGACAAGCATTTGTACTATCCACTTCTCTCGATTGAAAAAAATGCTGACTTGCCCTTAAAAATGCGACCTATGGCATTTGATGCGCCAAGTGAAATCACCTTTGTTCAGGACTTGCAGACGTTCATTGAAACACCAAAAGGCCAGGAAATCATCGGAGATAAGAGCTTATATCTTCTACGTAACGCTGATACAAAATCAAAAGGATTAGGTTTTGCAACTGCGGGGAATTTTTATCCTGATTTTCTATTATGGCTAGTGGATGATAAAACGGGTAAGCAATGGCTTAGCCTTATTGATCCCAAAGGTATCCGAAATCTTAATCTAGAAGATGCGAAGTTTGGTCTTTATAAGGAGATCAAATCGTTAGAACGTAAACTCAATGACGAAAGTCTGTCTCTTAGCGCATTCGTCGTATCTTCTACGGAACATCGTGATCTCATAAACGTGAGCGAGCAGCAGGATCTATTGGAAGAGAGAAACATACTGTTTATGGATGACAACTCGTATCTTGAAAAGATGTTTTTGAGGATGCTCGCATTCAGTCATATATCTGTTGATGACATGTCAGAAGAGCAGTTGGCGAAGTTGTTGCTAGCTAAGGTCAAGTGGGCTGGGCAGTCTACGCAAACTCGTACCAAGTCAATTAATGAAGCACACGATTTTGCTTTGTTTTATAAGTGCCTTAATGTGAATGGTATTGATGGAAGTGGTGGTGCTACATATCAGAAGCTGCCTGGTTTTGTAAAATTGCTCAAGAATATCGTTTCAGTAGACGGAGATTTTTCTATTGGCCTACTATCAGATGTGTTGTGCTTAGGAGCTATTGTAAGAGCTATGGAGGCTGTTTTTACCAAAGAGGTTAAGTTGTCTTCAGAAGCTGCACTTGTACTTTTAGGCTTTCCTAAACAGATGAAACGTACAGCTCGTGAGTTATTGGATGAGGTTGAAAAACTTTGCACAACGTCAGGTCGTGCGCGTTTGGACGAAAGCGACATTCAATCCATTCTTCTGAACTTGGAAGAACATGGTGTAGTCAGGAAAATGCCTGCTGAAGATCTTGCTTGGGAGCTAAATGAGGGTTTTGCTATAAACCCGTTCTAGAATTCGGTGACGAAGTGAAGATGGCAGTATTAATACTGCCATCTTTAGTTTTGGAGTTAAAGCCAGTGCCCAGGAATCTCCAGCTCAAAATTCTTGGCGACATACTTAAGCATCGTGATTATTTCACGATGCTTTTTTTCATCATAGGGTTGACAGTTTTGCTTTTGCTCAACAATGATTTTGAGTTCTAGGAGATTAAACATCCCGAGCTTGTAAAAGTTCCCCCAGCTTGGCTTACCAAACAGGTTATAGATGACTTCGGTACTATCACGTTCGCTGGCTAGGCGTTTAGGCTCATCGATTTTGGCGAGTGCTGCCTCACCTTCTTCTTTTGTATCGTATGTATTCAGTTGTTTCATAAAAACTTCAGTAATGGATTATTTCATTAAATCATGCTCAAGATAGTAATCGAAATCTTAAAAAGAGCTTCTTTTCGTTCTTCCAGATAATCATGCTTATTATAGATCCCTTCAACTCCTTTTAACTTGTGGTTAAGGCATCGTTCAGCAACATGACCTGGCG
>CAXBKC010000231.1:0-6505 GCA_963975615.1 uncultured Oleiphilus sp. | reverse complement strand
CATAGGTATCTTGATCCATCCCAGCTCTTAAGTAGTCTAAAGAGAAGTCTATAATTTTTGGATATTTCAATGTTGATTGAGACACCAGCAAATACAAAGCGCTAGACAACTCCATAAATCCACCCAGCACACCACCATGTATAGCCGGAAGTTTAGGGTTCCCTAAATTGCTTGCCTTTCTATGCAGCTTAAAAAACAAACCATCTTCAGCTTGCTCAAATGTCACTCCAATCAATTGCGCATAAGGAATAGCGTGCGTTAATGCTGTGTAGTCTTGGTTCTCTCTTACCTTTTTCACGACTTCTTTAAAATTAACAGGGAGTACTGACTGAGCAGAAAAAGGCTCAAGCGAAACGTCTTTCGTCATCTGCTCTAGTGACTTAACGCCTTTGTCACCCATACGCATAAATGTCGCGACACAATGAGCCACACTTCGATCAATTTGATAGGCCTCACAACGCATAAACAGAATATTAGATGTGCGACGATAACAACTTGCTCTTGCAAAAACTGACTGCCCAGGCTTTGCAGAGCGCATATAATCAACCCGCAAATCCAAGGTTGGGCAGAGCTCAAATTCAGGCACTGCGCAAAGTACGGCGGCACCAGCCGCTGTATCCATCAACGTAGTAATCGCACCACCGTGAATTATGCCGCTATCTGGGTTACCGATAATTTGTTCCATATAAGGCAGCTCTAGAATAAGCTCATTATCCCGGGCAGATACTACTCGAATTCCCAATGCCTGGCACTGAGCCAAGACACCAATAAAGCCTTCTGCTTGAGCAAATAATTCGGTTTCGTCACGCATCGTCGTTAATACACCTTGATTAAAAAGTAACACTATATTTCGAAAGGGCACGCATTATAAACGATTCACAGAATAAGCACGTTATTCAATGTGTAACAACTTAAAGAATACAGCCATATACTTGCATTCATTGAAATGACTAGCGCAAAATAGTGCTTAATTTGTCGATTTGGTTAAGAAAGCTAATGTCTTTGAAACATCATTTAACTTCGTTATTCATTCTCTTGTTACTCTTTAGCCTTGCAGGATGTTCGGTTAACCCTGTCACGGGCGAGGAACACTTCCTTTTACCCAGTAAGTCTACAGATTATCAAATTGGCAAAAGCCAGTATAAGCCTGCGCAACAATCTCAGGGTGGCGCTTATCTACTCGATCCTCAGCTCAGTACTTACATATCTTCAGTTGGAAAAAAATTGGCCGCAGTCAGTGATGAACCCAACCTTCCATATGAGTTTGTGGTTCTAAATAATTCAGTCCCGAACGCCTGGGCACTTCCTTCAGGGAAAATTGCGATTAACCGTGGTTTATTACTTGCGCTAAAAGACGAAGCACAGCTAGCGGCAGTGTTAGGTCATGAAATTGTCCATGCCGCTGCAAGACATGGCGCCCAACAAATGCGTAATCAGCAATTTGTGCAATTAGGCCTAGCAGGTCTTGGCCTTGCTTTGGTAGATAATGATTATCGTAGCATTGTGATTGGTGGTGCAGCCTTGGGTGCTCAATTAACCTCTGCCAAATATGGTCGCAGCAATGAGCTTGAATCTGATGAATATGGCATGAAGTATATGGCAAAGGCAGGTTATGACTTGCAAGCAGCCGTGGAGCTTCAGGAAATTTTCCTTAGCTTTTCTAAACAAGGAAGTAGCTCTTGGTTAGATGGCCTATTTGCTTCTCATCCGCCCTCTGAGGAACGGGTTCAGAAAAATAGAGCGCATGTTGCAAGCCTTTCAAATCAATCTGGCTATCGAGGTGAACAAGCTTACCAGAGCGCGATCCAATATATACGCACCAAAGCACCTGCCTATGCAGCCGCCAGTAAAGCAGCTAAAGCCTTATCCGAGAATAGAATGAATGACGCAGAACAACTCATTAAACAAGCGATTGAACTAGAACCGAACGAAGCCCAGTTTCATAGCTTGGCGGGGAGTATTTATCAGGCTAAAGGCAATAATGAACTAGCACTTGCTGAACATAACAAAGCCACCACTTTGAACCCCGAGCAATTCTCATATTACCTTGCTAGGGGTGAGAGTTTAGCAATGCAGGGACAATATAAATTAGCCCTAGTAGATTTTGAAAAGAGCATGTCACTACTGCCGACCAGCAAGGCTTTGAATTATATCAAGCAGCTGTCTGGGCCTTGAACAATTTTCGTTTTTGAGCCTATAGAAACTGGAACGCCCTTCGACAAGCTCAGGGACCAAATTATTCTCGCTCGTTGAGCCCGTCGAAACGGATCAAAAACGTGAACTCGTGGAAACTGGAACGCCCTTCGACGAGCTCAGGGACCACCTTCGACGAGCTCAGGGACCGCCTTCGACGGGCTCAGGGTCCGCGCACTCTTAAAAAACGACCGTCTTATTCTCATGAATAATGACACGATCTTCCAAGTGCAAGCGTAAACCTCTGGCCAAAACGTTCTTCTCTGCATCCCTTCCTAAACGCACCATATCTTCTATCGAATCACTATGGCTAATACGAATCACGTCTTGGTCAAGAATCGGGCCTTCATCTAAGTCTTGGGTGACATAGTGACAGGTTGCACCAATCAATTTTACACCGCGGTCATAAGCTTGATGGTAAGGCTTAGCGCCAGCAAATGATGGCAAGAAACTATGATGTATATTGATCACCCTACCCGAATATTGCTCACAAATTTCGGCAGGTAGTATTTGCATATAACGCGCTAAAACAATCAGATCTGTCTGATAAGTTTCAACCAAACGATTTACTTCTGCGAAAGCCTTTGTTTTATCTTTAGAATCAACAGGTACATGGTGATATGGAATATCGTGCCACTCTACCATTCTGCGTAAATCATCATGATTAGAGATAACCGCTACGATCTCGGCATCTAACTCCTTACTGTGCCACCGGTGTAACAAGTCTGCCAAGCAATGAGACTCTTTCGACACCATTAAAACAACACGCTTTTTAGTATCAGAGTCATTTATCGACCAGTTCATCGAAAATTCTTTAGCAATCGGTTGAAAAGCTGTTTTGAAATCATCGACACTAAAAGGGATCGAACTGGCTTTAACTTCATTACGCATGAAGAACCAACCATTCTTTTGGTCAGCATGGTAACTGGCTTCGGTTATCCAGCCATTATAAGTCGCAAGAAAATTACTCACTTTCGCTACAATGCCCGTTCTATCCGGACAACAGACAACTAAACGATATGTACGTTCCATAATGTTCCTTAAAAAAGCCTACGAAATACTCTAAAGAATTTTATAGGGTGCGCCCGCGCACCGAACAAATACTGCATCTAAAAATGGTGCGCAGGCGCACCCTATAATGATTCATCAAAATAAATAAGAATGCTTAAACAGCCTTAGCAGCAATAATTTTCTGCTGCCATATAGCTGGCGCAGTTTGATGAACTGAAATACCTGCGCTATCTACCGCAACAGAAACAGGCATATCCACTACATCAAACTCGTAAATTGCTTCCATGCCTAATTCTGGAAAGGCGACTACTTCTGCGTGTTTAATCGCTTTGGATACTAAGTAAGCAGCACCTCCAACAGCCATTAAGTAGATAGAACCAAATTCTTTAATTGCATCTATTGCTACTTGGCCACGCTCAGCTTTACCAATCATACCGAACAACCCCGTTTCTTTAAGGATGGTGCGAGTAAATTTATCCATACGCGTTGCGGTCGTTGGTCCTGCTGGCCCAACAACTTCTTCACGAACAGGATCGACTGGCCCTACGTAATAGATGAAACGACCTTTTAAGTCGACTGGTAGTTTTTCACCCGCAGCCAACATTTCAGTCATTTTCTTATGTGCAGCATCTCGGCCTGTTAGCATTTTACCGGTCAGTAAAACTGTATCTCCCGGCTTAAGTGCTGCAATATCTTCTTTAGTCACGGTATTTAAGTTAATGCGTTTTGCGCTATCGCCCGCTTCCCAAGTAATTTCTGGCCAATCATTCAAATTAGGCGGTGTTTGTAAGGATGGGCCTGTTCCATCTAATTCGAAATGTGCATGACGGGTAGCTGCACAGTTAGGAATCATCACTACAGGTAAAGACGCCGCATGCGTTGGGTAGTCTTTGATCTTCACATCCATCACTGTTGTTAAACAGCCCAAGCCTTGCGCACCAATTCCTAAGTCGTTCACTTTATCCATGATTTCTAAGCGTAATTCTTCGACACGATTTTGAGGGCCACGGGCACGTAATTCATGAATATCGATAGGGTCCATTAACGCTTCTTTCGCCATCACAGCCGCTTTTTCTGCTGTGCCACCAATGCCAATACCTAACATACCAGGTGGACACCAACCTGCACCCATCGTCGGCACTGTTTTCAGCACCCAATCAACAATACTGTCACTCGGGTTTAGCATCGCCATTTTAGATTTGTTTTCTGAACCGCCGCCTTTTGCCGCAACTTGCACATCCACAGTATTCCCAGGAACAATTTCATAATGAATAACAGCAGGCGTGTTGTCTTTAGTATTTTTACGCGCGCCTGCGGGGTCTGCCAAAATAGAAGCTCTTAAAACATTATCTGGATGAGTATAAGCGCGACGAACACCTTCGTTAATCATATCAGTCACACTCAGCTTCGCATCCCACTGAACATCCATACCGACTTTTACAAAAACGGTCACAATGCCGGTATCCTGACAAATCGGACGCTTACCTTCGGCACACATTCTTGAGTTAATCAGAATTTGCGCCATGGCATCTTTTGCCGCTTGCGACTCTTCTTTTAAATACGCTTCATAAACAGCGTCGATAAAATCTTTAGGGTGGTAGTAGGAAATAAACTGAAGGGCATCGGCGACGCTATCGACTAAATCGTCTTGGCGGATAATGGTCATGATCTCTCTCTAATTTTTGAGTTGTAGTAATTGAGTTTTGCGAAGGTTTCAAAAGTCTTTCAGAAACAAAAGTAAGTATAAAACGAGTGCAATAAATAACTCAGTGCATAATAAAATTGGTGCAAATTGTACCCCTTCTTCAAAAGAGAAGGTAGTCACTAAAAAAGCTTCTTTAGTTCGGTCAAAATAGCTAGGTTTAAATAAGCAATATTACCCCTAATTTTCAAGAAAAAATTCGACAAACATCGCTTTCCTGTCTACGTTTAAACTAGGTCAAAAAAATTAGGCTGGGTGGTACCTGTTTACTTATCATCTAGCCAAGTCATAGCGACAATTTAAGAACTACTTAGGAAAAGGTCTTATTCATGTATAAAAAATCCATATTAAGTATCGCAATTGCATCTTCTTTGATGCTAACTGGTTGTTTTGAAAACAATAAACTAGATGATGAGAACGATGGAGCTCAAACTACTCCACCTGTAACCGCTACCTCAGGAAGTGCATATCCGGCATTCAATCCTGCCGTTTCTGACTTACCTATTCCTAACGATTTGATTTTTGATTCAGTTGCGGGCGACGGAACCTTTTTGGTTCCAGACTCAAGCCCACCAGTGACAACAGCATTAAATCAATTAAGTGGTGCTTCAACGATTGCCCCTATTGATGTAAAAATTCTTTCTGGTGAGATAGACGAAGCAACACTTGCTGGGAATGTCTATCTACTTGAATTAGCTTACGCCAGTGGTAGCCCGGTTCAAGGATTAAGTATTGGTGAACCACCTACTGTTACAGGAGCAGCAAATGTTGCTCTTGAACATATAGTACTAGATGGCAACAGCTATATTCGAATCAACCCAAAAACACCTCTAAAGCCGCTTACTCGTTATGAAGTGGTAATTACCAATGGTGTAAAAGACACGCTTGGCCAACCATTAGTTAGAAACCCTGGTGTTGCAAGCTATGCAGCCTTGAGTGACACGAACATCCCTTTAGCTAACCCAGCCCTTGCTCCTGTGCAAACTCTGATTAATAGCTTATGGGAACCAACAGCTCTAGCTTTCTTTAACTTAGCCGTTAACCCTGTAAGAGAGGCTAATAATTTAGAGCCTCTTGGCGATAGCAATATTGTTCTATCTTACACATTAACGACCTCTGGCGATGAGAAGGTATTAAATTATATTGCCGATCCGGCTCAGTGGTTTAATGATCAACTAACTACATTCATCGGTGTTAACACGGCTAAAGCAGTGATAGCAGGTGGAAGCCCAAGTCATGCAAGCATTACAGCTGCAGTGACTGCGCAAATAGATGCTTTCCCTTCTGCAGGTATCGCAGCAGCGTTAGGCTTGTTTGGTAGCGGCGCTCCCTGTGAAGGACTAACAGGAGCAACAGCAATATCATGTACTGGCTCAGTACTCGGCTCTCCGGTTGGACCATTTGGAGCCTTATTACCCACTCCAGCTGAAACAACAGTCACTTTTGATGATGCCAGCGCCCTAGATATTAATCTAGTATCTTCATTGACAGGAAGCTTGGGTATTCCAGCAGGTCTTGTAAGTGTTGTTCAAGGTGAAATGACGATTCCTTATTATGCCGGCGTTCCAGCAGGCGCTAATGGTGTGCCACTAATTACTG
>CAXBKC010000230.1:0-6528 GCA_963975615.1 uncultured Oleiphilus sp. | reverse complement strand
AAAATAGAATCGTATGAGATATCTTGGTGAAGAAATACGCTGCTATTATTAACGCCAAACCGCCACTAAAAATATAAGCTGCACCCACATAACCTAAGCCAGCTGAGTCTGCAGTCCAGTCGCCAAGAGCTGTGCCTAGCGTTTGGGAAAACATAATGGTGAGCCAATAAAATGCTTCTGCTTTCGGGGTATGAATTGATGAAACACTGATACTCCCAAGAGATCGGTGCCAAATAAAGAGCGTACTTGCTAAAAATATCACCACAATAGCAACCCAATAGATATAAGGATTAAATTTTTTCGCGCGGATTTGAAAAACAACCGCAAGAATGAAAAAAGCCATAAATATGAGTGTTCCAATCAAATACCCTAGATTCATTGACATGGAAACTGCGTCGCCGCCTGTTTCACCGAGGGTTGTCGCCAGAATCTTTATTATCCAGAACCCAAATGTTACTTGCGGGACTTTGACTAATGCATCTTTCATTTCAGCATTCATAATATTCTCGTTGTGGTGGCTAACGCCTGCATTTGCGGTTTGGGTGAAGTGGCGACTTTTGTGCGTCTTTTTGCACAAAAGGTGACAGTTTACCCAAATCCGGCAAGATGCACTTGTTAAATGTTTTGTTGCCAAACATCCAATTCCCCTTTTGTGAATCTTCCGGAATCTTCAGCGTAAAGACCATTGACCACTTCACATAGCTTGGCATCATTTAGCTTACATTTGAAAGGTAGTTTACCGTGAATTTGACTTACCGCAGATATGCGAATTTGACCTGCTTGCTCGTCGTACCATGCGTAGAAAACCATAGCTAGTTCATTACTTTTTTTACTGTATAGATCAGCACAACCTTTTATAAATTTATTAACAGACTCTTTGCCCCACTCTTTCAGCAAATCGTGATTAAAGCCAAAGGTTACCAAGTTGCCGTGAGCCTCTTCATTTATATTTTTAGAAGTGACAATTACAGTTTCTTGTTCTAGCTCTATAAGCCATTTGTTTAGTGTGCTGTGCATAATTTCTGACATTTAACGCCCGGCTCACCGAGCAAATTTTTGGTGGCGGCTTTTGTGCGTGTTTTTGCACAAAAGGTGACAGCGGAAATTTGTCCGGTGGAGCCGTTGGTTAGGCGAATTAATCAAGTGATACATAAATGTATTCTTGCCCAACATCGCTATAAGCCTCAAAGCCCTGTTCATGAGCAATTGGCGCTGCCCAATTTAGCAAAGATTTCCGTTTATTTTTTTCAGTAGGTAGTTCAACAACTAGACGCCCTGTATTGTTACCGTATTCTGGATCAGCCTCAATATCAACGCCGAAGATGTTAACAGCACCAGACGCATAGGCTTTGTTAGCTAATAATATTGATTCACTATTGGTTTGGATTTCACCTAGTGTGCTTTTACCGTCGTACAACCACGCCTTCAACTCTTTTGGATTATTCTCTATAAGCATCTTCTTGCAGAAATCATCTGGGTTTTCCAAGGTGTAACCTCCGTTACTACAACCGGCCAGAAAAACTATAAATAATAGGACGATGATTTTGTTCATTTTTGCGCCTAACAGTTTCTTAGACGGCGTCCGTATTTCACAGTATTAGACGGAAGCCGTATAAGTCATTTCAATTTTAAAAATATTTTAACCCTACTCTGCATATTTTAGTATGCAGTACTTCACATATAAAAATGATAATCGTATTAAGAACAGCTACATACCACATCAAGCTGATGTATAAAATCAAGTCAGACTTAGGCTGATGTTAAATGAAAACCCATAGGCTCTTCAGGAATTATACGGAAAGTCGTCTGTACTGTCGGATATCGATGTCATTAATAAAAGACACCTATAGAAAAAACACTTCGAAACTTATTTCGAGGCCTTGTGATCCCACAAAGAATATTCAAAAGAGTAATGGGTTATTGTGATGTTACTGTCACTAAAAATGCTTGGTGGACTTTCGAGGGAGAACTTTTTACTGCTGGTTTTGAGATATTTCATCTATACATGATTGGCAAAGACAGCGCTTGCCATCCGTTTGTGCGCTTAGCTTTTGTCTTGTCTGATCATTCAGCTTTACAGTCAAACACCAACAAGCATCTGTACCACAACCTTTCTTGAGTTTTTCAGGCTGCTCTACTTGTTGGCAAGCGTTTGACTGACCACATATTGGACAAAGGTGATCTATAGAATCTTGTTCCATTATTTAGCTTTTGGTTTGTTTTTATTTCGTGGGTTATTTTTAGCGCGACGGCTTCCGTATTCTTTTGTCTGTGCCTGTCTAGTCTGTTTAAGCTTGTCTTTTTCTTTCAGCTTATGACTTGGTGTTGCGTATGGGTTTTCCGTAGATTTAAATTCGAAACGAATAGGCGTTCCTTTTACTTTAAGAACCTTACGGAAAGTATTTTCTAAATAGCGTTTATAACTATCGGATAAATCGTCAGTTTTTGAACCATGAACAACAATAATCGGTGGGTTTGATCCACCTTGGTGTGCAAAGCGAAGTTTAATTCGACGGCCTCTGACAATAGGCGGTTGATGGTCTTTAACGACATCGACAAGAAGTTCAGTTAGACGCTTGGTTGGCCACTTTGCAAAAGCTGAGGCATAGGCTTGATCAATAGATTTATATAAATCTCCAACGCCGGTACCGTGTTTTGCTGATATAAAATGCATCTGAGCATAATCAAGAAATATTAAACGTCGATCTAATTCGCGCTTAACGGCTTTCTTGTCATCTTGGGTCATGCCATCCCATTTATTGACTGCAAGGACTAATGCCCTACCCGCATCCATGGCAAAGCCAATTAGATGCAAATCCTGATCAACCACGCCTTCGCGTGCGTCAATGACCACTACGACAACATTCGAGTCTTCGATTGCTTGTAATGTTTTGACGATAGAAAATTTTTCAACTGTCTCTCTAACGTTCTTTCTGCGCCTTACGCCTGCCGTATCGATAAGTGTATATGGCTTTTCATGCCGTTCGTAAGGAATATAGATGCTGTCACGTGTGGTGCCAGGCTCATCAAATACAACGACCCGATCTTCTCCCAGTAAACGATTAACTAAGGTAGATTTACCAACATTTGGACGCCCGATAATGCCAATACGACAACCATGATTATCTGGCGCTTTTTCTGAAGATTCTGGAATGTTGGCCATTGCACCTTCAATCAAGGATAATATTCCTCGATTATGAGAAGCTGCTGTCAGCTGTATATCAGGCATCCCCAGCGCGTAAAAATCATTCGCGACAAAACTTTCGTTCAAGCCATCTATTTTATTTATAACAAGTGTAACGGGCTTACCTGTTTGGCGAATATATTTTGCGATGTCTTCGTCAACAGGTGTTAAACCATCACGAGCATCAACGACAAAAAATACAACATCAGCTTCGTCGATAGCATTCAAAGATTGCTCTGCCATAGCGGCATCTATACCGACTTCAGCCCCACTGATTCCTCCGGTATCAACAACGATGAACTTCTTGTCATTGATAACCCCTTCGCCAAATTTTCTATCACGAGTTAGCCCTGAGTAATCGGCTACTATAGCATCGCGGGATTTAGTTAAACGATTAAACAATGTTGATTTGCCAACGTTAGGGCGACCAACTAGTGCGATTACAGGAATCATGAACAGAACCTTTGAAAAAATGAAAGAGAACCAGGTTCTCTGAATATGCTGTTAGTACAATATTAACTATTTATCTGCCTAGCTTTCGCTCAATGCTTCGCATTAGTCTTTCTGTATCACTAAACATTTGATATGCAACCAAGTCACCTGATCGTGTTGATACGATTAGCTTTTCGCCAATAAGATTGAGTTCACCCATCACACCACTGTCGTCTGGATGTTTGCGTGCTAAATACTTGCCATTGCTAACATCTATAAAATGTAAATAGCCTTCGAGATCAGAAAATACAAGTGTTTGATTATAAACAAAAGGTGAGCTTAGACGACGAAACTTGAAGGAGTCACTCTTCCATAGTTCTGCGCCATTGATTGGGTTAATGGCTAAAACATCACCGTTAGCCGTTGTCACAAATAGTCGTCCAAAACCGAAGGCAACACTATTAAATGATGAATATGTTTTCGCCCATTTTTCTTGACCTGTTTGTACGTCTAAAGCAACTAGCTTGCCTTGATAAGCGATAGTGTACAGCGTATCGCCATCAATGACGGCTTGGCCGTCTGGGTCTACAAGTCGCTCTAATTCCGTTCTGCCTTGAGGTGTTGCTATGATAGCTTTCCAAAAGGTTTGGCCTGTTTGGTTATCGAATGCTAATAGCTCTCCATTTGCAAAACTGGTTAAGGTATAGCGTTGACTAATAATTGGTGAAGGCGTACCGCGTAGAGATAATAGTGGGCCAATACTATCATAGCGCCATCTCAATTTACCGTCTTCGACACCAAAGGTCATAAGCTTGCCATCTACAGTTTGTATAGCAACGAGACTACCATTAGATGCAGGCTTGGCTATTGATTCACTACTTAAATCAGCCCGCCAGATTTGCTCACCATCTTCTCGGTTTAGGGCGACTAGCTCACCTTGAAAAGTGGTGTAGTATAGGTGCTTAGCATCTCCACCTAAACCGCCACTAACAGATTCATTTAGGTCTTTATCCCAAATAATTTTACTAGTGTCTGTATCGAGAGCAGTAAGGTAACCATGTCCATCAATGCTATAAACTAACTTTTCTGAAACAAAACTAGATAGATTTAGTTTTAAATCAATGTCACCACTACCAATAGAGCGCTTCCATAGTCGATCAACTAATATTCGGTCTTTAAAACCAGGGTCTAGTTTAACGGGTTCATTAATTTTATCTTTACTACATGCAGACAAGGTAGTTATCAACACCCCTAGAATTAAGAGACGCAAATACACGTTTTTTGAAAAGTAAGACTGCATGTTTATTCCTAAACCAAAGTTATATGTAATCAAGTGACTGAATGAATGGCCAGCTATAACAAGGCCATCCAAGATGCGTCATGATCTATTCGTAGTAAATTATAGTGTTTCTGGGTTCACACCAAGGTCGGACAACTTAACCGCTAGTAAGGGCTGAGCTTGAGGACGATCTTTAATTAACACATATGCTGATCTGTAAGCCTCAATGGCGGCTTCCTTTTCACCCATGCGATTTTTAATATCACCTTTGAGCTCTAGATAGCTGGGTTTGAATTGTGGAAGCGTTGCCGTTAACAATGCGAGTGCCTCTTCATCTTTACCTTCAGCAGACAGAACTCTAGCTAAACGTGCAGTTACAATATGCTGAATACGAGCGTCGTCTGTGTTTGCTAGAATCCAATTGAATTCTTCTGTTGCGACATCATAATTTTGATTTTGAATTGCTTCTTTCGCTAAAAACATAGCGGAATAAATTGCGTATTCAGTCGATTCAAATTTCGTTTTAATCTCAGTCGCTAAATAATTAAGCGTTGCTACGCCTTCGTCATCGAAGTTGTTTTTGGTCGCTTCAGCAATTAGTTGCTGGTAAAGAGATGAGGCTTCAGTTTTCATTTGAATGACATTATTTTGATATGCCTTCCAACCAAAGACGATGACGAGAGCTAAACCAATTCCAATAAGTAAGGTTCGTCCATTCTCTTTCCACCAGTTTTTAAGTGCCGCGATTTGTTCTTCTTCTGTTCTAAATTCGGTCACAAGTGTCCCCTTTATTTTTAAGCGTTAGTTAATAATATGGATTAATATTTTATTCTAAAAAAATCGTTTTCAAGTTTGAGTTAATTTCATCTATTGCTAGCAGCTTTTGCTCACCACCGGATAAACCATAAGACTTTAATAAGTCATTATCCCTCAATGCTTTCAAAATAACTTGTCTTGAATTGAGTTCTTGTTCGCCAATGATAATAGCTAATGGCGCACCAGATTTATCTGCTTTTTTCATTTGGCTTTTAAAACTACCACCACCTGCATTTTGCAAAACTCTCAAAGATGTCTGTGTACGAAGTGCTTCTGATATTTGAAAGGCTTGCTCAACACACCCTTCGCCAGAGGCAATAACAAAGATATCAATTAAATTTTTGGTATCGTCAGGAATTAGACTTAACTCTTCTAATAATAAAACTAAGCGCTCTATTCCCATTGCAAAACCAACACCGGGTGTAGGTTTTCCACCTAACTGAGCAACTAAGCCGTCGTAACGACCGCCAGCACAGACTGTACCTTGAGCCCCTAAAGCAGTGGTTACCCATTCAAACACGGTCTTCGAATAGTAATCTAAACCACGAACGAGGCCAGAATTGATTGTATAGGTGATACCTGCAGAATCTAATAAATTCAGCAAACCTTTAAAGTCCGACAGAGATTCTTCGCCGTAATAATCTGATAGTTTCGGCGCACCCACTAATATTTCTTGAGTCTTTGAGTTTTTACTATCCAGAATACGTAAAGGATTGGTTTCTATGCGCCTTAGACTATCTTCATCTAATTCAGATGTGAACTTAGCTAAATAAGTAACAAGATCAGCTTTAAATGCGGCCCGCTCTTCAGGCAAGCC
>CAXBKC010000229.1:0-6552 GCA_963975615.1 uncultured Oleiphilus sp. | reverse complement strand
ATTTCAGAGCAAGAAGTATCTTATTTATTAGAGGCAGTGAATCATCAGTTTCCTCAGGCTAATCTTCAAATAAGTGATATACGGTCTACGTGGTCGGGTGTTAGGCCTGTTGTCAGCAAGCAGTGTCTTAAGTCGGGTCAAAAAATTGATGTGGATAAGCCTGCTAAGCCTTCAGATGAAAAACGCGAGCACGCTATATGGGATGACTCAGGCCTGATTAGTGTCGCGGGTGGCAAGCTAACAACTTATCGTCTGATCGCTATGGATGTTCTTAAAAAAGCCGCACCCTATTTAAATATCCCTGAATCAAGACTAACAAAGTCGAGTCACTTTGAGCTTGCTCACAAAAGTGATGTGCTTGAAAGTAAGTTCTCTGTTGCCATAAGTGTCGGTACAAAGCGACGTTTACTCGGTCGTTATGGTGAGCATTCTTCCTTAATTTCTGAATTAATCAATACCACACCTAAATTAGCAGACAAAGTCGGTACAACAGACACTTTGTGGGCAGAATTGGTTTGGGCGTGTAAGTCAGAAAACGTCGTGCATCTGGATGATTTATTGCTTCGACGAACACGCATTGGCTTATTGTTGGATAAAGGTGCAGAGGCGTTTATGTCAGAGATTAAGCTTATATGTCAGGCCCAGCTGCATTGGAATGAATCAAAGTGGCAAACTGAGTTAGGTCGTTATCGCAGTATTATGCAGCAGCATTATAGTTTGCCGGAGTCTTGAGTTATGTCTGAAAAGTACATTTTTGCAATCGATAATGGTACACAAAGTATTCGAGCACTTTTGTTTGATATCAAAGGGAATTTAATCGGTAAAGGCAAAGAAGAGTTAGATGCCTATTTTTCAGAACAACCGGGTTGGGCTGAGCAGCATCCTGAATATTATTGGGACTCATTAAAGAAAGCTTGTGACAAACTTTGGGCTTCGGTGTCTGTAGATAAAGAAAAAATAATGGCTGCAACGGTAACCACTCAGCGCGGAACAGTGGTCAATGTTGATAAAGAAGGTAACTCACTTCGCCCCGCTATTGTATGGCTAGATCAAAGGCGAGCAGAGGTAAATGGTGATTTACCCGGCTTATGGAAGTGGTTATTTAAATTGGTGGGTGTCGAAGATGTCGTTAATCGCTTTCGCGAAAAATCGCAGGCTGCATGGATTACACAAAACCAAGCGGATGTATGGAAGAATACGCATAAGTATCTTTTATTGTCTGGCTACCTAACCTTCAAACTAACGGGAGAGTTTAAAGACTCTATTGCGAGCCAGGTTGGTTACATTCCTTTTGATTACAAAAAAAGAGCCTGGGCGAATGACTCGGATTGGCGTTATAGCGTCGCGCCTGAATTAAAAAAATCGATGCTGCCAGACTTAGTTGAGCCAGGCGAAAAGCTGGGTGAGTTAACGCAACAAGCGGCTGAACATATTGGTCTAAGTGAAGGTTTACCATTGATCGCTTCGGCTTCGGATAAGGCTTGTGAGATTTTAGGTTCGGGTGGTAATCGACCTGATATTGCCTGTATGAGTTATGGGACAACCGCGACGATTAATACAACGAATAAGAAATATATTGAGCCGATTAAGTATATGCCTGCCTATTCGGCAGCGATTCCAGGAGCTTATAGTTCAGAGATAATGATTTACCGCGGCTTCTGGATGGTTAGCTGGTTCAAAAAAGAATTTGGTTTGCGTGAGCAGCGTATTGCAGAGGAACGGGGTATAGAGCCAGAGCAGCTTTTTGATGAGCTAGTGAATCAGGTGCCAGCAGGGTCAATGGGGTTGATGCTTCAGCCATATTGGTCACCTGGGGTGCGAGACCCTGGGCCAGAAGCGAAAGGTGGAATCATTGGTTTTGGCGACGTACATACTCGCGCGCACATTTATCGAGCCATTCTTGAAGGTTTAGCGTATGGATTAAAGGAAGGCTTACTGAGGCTTGAAAAGCGTAATGGTGTGAAAGTTAAAACGCTTAGAGTATCGGGTGGTGGCTCACAAAGTGATGCTGCGATGCAATTAACGGCAGATATTTTTAATTTGCCGACAGAGCGTCCTAATACCTATGAAGCATCTGGCTTAGGTGCGTCCATTGATGTTGCAGTCGGTTTAGGTGTCTATAAAAGCTTCGATGATGCAATTCAGAATATGACGCGGGTTGGAAAGGTGTTTCAGCCGGATCCTGTGCGTGTAAAGCTCTATTCAAGATTGTTCAACGAGGTATATTTGAAAATGTACCCACAGCTTCAGCCCTTGTATAAAAGTATCAGGGATATTACCGGCTATCCTAGTTAGGCTTAAAACTTAAAATGAGCGTTTATTTGGGTTAGATTAACCAATAAAAAAACGGAAAGGACACTAAGTGAAAATTATCACCTAACTGCGTGTCGCTTTCCGCGAATGGGGACTACTCAAATCCACAAATGAACTGTAATTAATGTAGTTTTAAAACAGTAGTGTGATCGAGTTAATTAAGTTTTCAATAAGTGTCTTTTAGTAGTCATTGCGTTAATGACCTTTCGCTATTTTCTTATCGCAACGTTTTTATTAAGAGTAACTTGCGCTTTTTTCTTTCTGCCAGCGTGCAATTACGATGGTGCCAGTATTAATCGCTTCTTGTATTTGTCTTTGGCAATGTAATTCAATATCTGCAGCAACTGGGGAGTCAGCTTGGTCATCAATTGTACAAACACTAGACGCAGCATTAATGGATATGTAGCCAGAAAGTGTTTTGAACGATTTTAAGTTGATCCCGTCATGTATTCTTCTATATGAGCCTGTTGTGCAGTAGTCAATGTGAGCAAAGTGCGCGATTACGACATATTGATCTTCAGAAATTCGACAGAGAGAATCAAGAGGTCGTATGAGAGTGCGTAAACGTCTTGTGATACCTAAGGCCAACTCTTCTCTGATCAAATGGTTGTTTTGTTGCTTGATGTTTTCCCAGTCTTTAATGGTTATTAGCATATAGCTACTGGCACCACCACGAGCTTCGGTATGCTTAATTAATTTAGTTAAAGAATCGTGGGCATAACGCTTATTTCCAACACCTGTCTCAATATCTAAAACATTCCGGCTTTCTAAGTCTTTAATGCTTTCTATCAAAAGCTGGTTGGCACTTAGTAGTGTGTTTTGTCTGTCTGATATTCTGTCTGCTGCATACACGCGTGGCAGTAGCTGCTTTGACATCTCAGCTTTGAAGATGAAATCGTCAATACCTCTATCAAAGGCTTCTTGAAGAGCACTTGAGCCTTCTTTAGCTGTTAAGAGGATTACATAGGTGAAATGATTGTACTGTTCATCCATTTGTCTAACTTGTTCTGTTAGTTCCAAACCATCCATTCCAGGCATAAGCCAGTCAGCAATTAATACACTCGCCTTTCTTTGGTCTAAAAATTTGAGTGCTGTCTGGGCATCATTTGCAATGCGTACATCTCTGTAGCCAGACTTTTTAAGTGTTTTTGCAATGATGGTGCTGCTGAACTTGGTGTCATCGACCACTAATATTGAAAGGTCTAAATTTGCCATGTAACTTGGTCCTTATTTGATTTATGCCTCAAATATTGCCTGCAGACGTGAGTATTAAACGTTAAAACCATAGACTTTGATGCAGTCGATTAGTAGAGTCATTTTGTAACGAGTTTTCACGAAAGTGTTCGGCTTATGAATAAATTGCTTGCTGTGTACGAAATGCAAAGCATTTAATCAATGTTTTAGTTGAGGTATTCGCAACAACTCTGACTTTTATCTTCAGGAGTCGTTATAATGCGCCTCTTTATTTTTTGTACTACTTATTTATTAAATTATAGCAGGAGTATAGCATGCCATCTTTTGATGCGGTCTCAGAACTTGACTTGCATGAGGTCACAAATGCAACTGATCAAGCAAAACGTGAACTAGGTATCCGTTGGGACTTTAAGAACGTCACAGCAGATATTAGTTTAGAAAAAGATAGGGTCGTTTTATCAGCAGAGCATGACTTTCAAATTGAGCAGCTTGTCGATATTTTACGTTCAGCATTTACAAAGCGAGGAATAGACCCGCGATCTTTAGGCGAGTTTTCTGATTCACGAACAGGTAAGCAAATTAAAAGAAGCTTCGAAGTTCGCCAAGGGATTGATATTGATAATGCTCGTAAAATAGTAAAACTTGTGAAAGATGCGAAGTTAAAGGTTCAAATTGCCATTCAAGGAGATAAAGTTCGCGTCACAGGGAAAAAACGTGATGATCTACAAGAGGTGATTCAGTTTTTAAGAAATGCTGAGTTAGATATTCCAATTCAATTTGATAATTTTAGAGATTAATTCGAGCTATTTTTGAATAATTATAACAACAAAACCCGATATGAACGTTGGCTTGAAGCATTTCAAATTTACCGGCAACCCCAGGTGGTTGCCATGTTGTTTTTGGGCTTTTCTGCGGGCCTACCTTTTTTGTTGGTGTTTTCTACTTTAACTGCTTGGTTGACTGAGGCAGGCGTTACACGCACGACTATCGGTTTTTTTAGCTGGATCGGTATCACTTATTCCATCAAGGTGTTTTGGGCGCCAGTTGTTGATCAGATAAAGTTACCTATATTGCATCGTTTATTAGGTCAGCGCCGAAGTTGGATGTTGTTGGCTCAGCTAGGAATTGCTGGTGGTTTGTTGCTCATGTCTTCCACAGATCCATTAAGTGAGTTAGAACTTCTAGCTTTTTGTGGTCTGCTAGTTGCCTTTTCTTCAGCGACACAGGACGTTAGTGTCGATGCATACAGAATAGAGGCGGTGGTCGAAGAGTACCAAGCCGCTATGTCTGCGACCTATGTATTAGGCTATCGATTGGCTTTATTGGTTGCCGGTGCTGGTGCGCTCTATATTGCTGAATATAGCTCTTGGCATTGGTGCTATGTGATTATGGCTGGGTTAATGCTGGTCGGCATCATTACCGTATTGCTTATTAAAGAACCTGAGCGACGTAGAGCGAGTGATGATGGTGACTTGGAAGAAAAAATTGAGTCTCTTATTGAACCGTCAACAAAGCAGCACAGCAAATTTGTGGGTATTGTTGGTCGTTTCTCTAGAGCTGTTATTGGCCCATTTGTAGATTTCTTCCGCCGTAATGGTTGGTACGCCTTGTTGATTCTACTTTTCATTAGTGTCTATCGAATTAGTGATATTACGATGGGGGTTATGGCAAATCCTTTCTATCTAGATATGGGGTTCACAAAGATTCAAATCGCTGATGTGACCAAGGTGTTTGGTTTCTTTATGGTGATAGCAGGCTCTGCTTTAGGGGGAGTCTTAGTTGCGGTTTGGGGGGTTAGACCAATACTTATATTGGGGGCTATACTGGTAGCTTCGACGAATTTGCTATTTGCCATGATGGCGGCGACGGCAAGTAAATCACTGTTATTGCTTGCGTTTGTTGTTAGTGCGGATAATTTGAGTGGTGGCTTAGCAAGTGTTGCATTTATTGCTTATCTTTCTGGTTTAACTAGTTCAGCTTATACCGCAACGCAATATGCGTTATTTAGCTCGTTAATGACCTTGCCGGGGAAATTTATTGGCGGGTTTTCTGGTTGGATGGTCGATTCATCAGGATATGAATGGTTTTTTGTGATGGCTTCCTTGATGGGGATTCCAGCTATTATTTTATCTGTAATTATATTGTTTCATGATAAAAAACGCATACCTGTTCTTGACACTGAAAAGTCTAAATGTAGCACTGGCGGTTCTGAATAATCTTTATAAAATCATCAGCAGGAATAGGTGGGCAATAGTGATAGCCTTGAACTAAGTCACAATGCATTTCTTCAAGAAGTGTCGCCATTTGATGGTTTTCTACACCCTCTGCCACAACTTCAATACCAAGTGCGTGGACCATATCGATTATACCTTTAACAAGTGTTCTATCTTCTTTAGAAATGAGTATTTCATCAATAAAACTTTTATCAATTTTGAGAATTTCGATAGGTAATTTTCTTAGATAGCTCAGTGATGAGTGGCCTGTTCCAAAATCATCAATCGCTGTTCTGATTCCCATTTCTTTTAATTCATTCAGCGTTTGTACAGCGAGGTCCAAATCATCCATGATGGCCGTTTCTGTTACTTCTAATTCAAGTTTGGAAGGATCAATTGCGAACTTACCAAGTGATATGGCTAAATCTTCTTGGAGTAGGCCTCTATGAAAATGTCGTGCTGAAATATTGAGCGCTAGTACGAAGTCATCATCAAGGTCTTCTTGCCATAACTGTAGATATTCACAGCATTTGTCGATAACCCATTGGCTGATTGGGATAATTTGTCCGTTTTCTTCGGCTATAGGAATGAATTCAAGGGGGCTTCGGAATGAACCATCCTCTTGGCGCCATCTGATTAGTGCTTCAGCACCTTTTACAGTGCCCGTTTCTAGGCTGATTTTGGGTTGGAAGTAGAGCTCAAATTGCTCCTTTTCAAGTGCAATATTTATTTGTGATCTGACTTTCAAGCGATAGGCTGGCTGGCTATTAAGTTCATCATCATAAATAACGAAGGTGTTCTTGCCACGTTTTTTTGCTTGGTACATGGCAAT
>CAXBKC010000228.1:0-6554 GCA_963975615.1 uncultured Oleiphilus sp. | reverse complement strand
CGTTGAAGAGGTGCGCATTATATAGAGATCAATTCGCACGTCAATAGCCTTTTCATAAATACTTAATCTTTTTATGTTAGCTTGATTTCTTAAGCATCACTTTCTTGATTTTCTTCTTGCCAGACTGCAGTAAAATAAAGCGCCCTTGGACGCGCAAGCGAATAGTTACATCTTCGACTTTCCTTCCATCGACATATACAGCACCACGACTTAGCGCATCTTTTGCTTGCGCAGCCTTTTGCACTAAACCAGCCATTCTCAATACTGTGGCTATCGGCACTTCTTCTTGATCACCAATATCAACCTCTACTTCTTCGACATTTTCTGGAACCTCACCCAGCCCCACTCGATTACCTGCCGAGCTATGGGCACCATCAGCCGCAGCTTTAGTATGGAAGCGCTCAATTATCTCCCTAGCAAACAAATCCTTTACTTCTTGGGGATTTCTTCCATCTGCAACCTGTTCTTTTAACACTTCAATTTCTTGAATCGATTTAAAGCTTAACAACTCAAAATAACGCCAAATCATCCCATCCGGCAACGAGAGCAGCTTGGTATACATCTCTCCGGGCGCATCATTTACACCCACGTAGTTATTTAATGACTTGGACATCTTCTGCACACCGTCCAGACCTTCAAGCAAAGGCACGGTAATGATAGTTTGAGGATCCATGCCCGCACTTTTCTGTAACGTCCGCCCCATCAATAAATTGAACTTTTGGTCAGTACCGCCCAATTCAACATCAGCCTTCAAGGCTACTGAGTCATAACCTTGAACTAAAGGATATAGGAATTCATGAATCGCTATTGATTGCTCACCTTTAAAGCGCTTACTAAAGTCATCCCGCTCCAACATACGCGCCACTGTGTATTGACCCGCCAACTGAATCATCTCAGAAGCAGACATCCTGCTCATCCACTCCGAGTTAAACACTACCGTTGTAAGCTTTGGATCTAAAATTTTAAACACCTGCTCTTTATAGGTTTCAGCATTTTCCAGAACCTGCTCTTTCGTTAAAGGAGGCCGGGTAACACTCTTACCAGAAGGATCACCGATCATTCCTGTAAAATCACCTATCAAGAATAAAACCTTATGCCCCAAATCTTGAAATTGCTTTAATTTATTTATGAGCACCGTATGCCCTAAGTGAAGGTCTGGCGCAGTTGGATCAAAACCCGCTTTGATCCGTAATTTTTTTCCTGCCTCGAGTTTTTTAATCAACCCCTCTTCAACAATAACCTCTTCAACGCCTCTCTTAATTATTGCTAAAGCAGCCTCTACCGACACCATTAACCTTCACCTTATGTATATATAAACGAATAAAAAATTAGAAATAACGCACAAGTATACCATCTTTAACAAATCTGTAAGCTTTTAGTACAAACATTGACTTTGCTATACGGCATCTAATCACTATACTTATCAAACTTATACTTACAGTACTTTTTTAACAAACAGGTTTAATTTTGACTCACTCTTTTCCTAAAAAACATATCTTTGCTGCAGCCTTTATTGGGACACTACTAATAATTGTTCTTGCCCTAAGCCCAAGCACTAATGTTAACGCTACTCGTATTCCTATTGAGATCGAATTACTTAACAACGACACATCTGCCAAAATAGAAACTAGCCAAACCGAACAGCAAACGGATCGATCAGCCACCCCTAAAACTATTCCACCTATAGTCACTACCACGATCGAAAACTGGAATACCTTCAGCATTAAATCTGGAGATACGCTTTCAGACTTGTTTCTTAAAGCCGGCCTCAATGACAAGATAATGTATCGCGTTCTATACGACCATCCTGACAACAAAACACTAACTCGCATTTTCCCAGGCGAAAAAATTGCTTTTTTAACTTCAGATAATAATGAAATCGATAAAATAGAATTAGTGCGTTCACCAGTTGAGTCTGTTCTTTTTTCAAAGAATGATAACGGCAAATTCTCTCACTCTATTGTTACTCGCAAACCTGACATCCATGTTTCATACAGCGAAGGTACAATTGATAGCTCTCTATTTTTAGCAGGACAAAAAGCCGGCTTATCAGAATCCCAAATCATGGAACTAGCAAATATATTTGGCTGGGATATCGATTTCATTTTAGATATACGCGAAGGAGACAAATTCAACCTTATATATGAAGAGCTTTATCTTGATGGAGACAAATATAAAAACGGGCGCATCTTAGCAGCTAACTTCACCAACCGAGGCAAGGCTTTCTCTGCTGTACTCTATGAAGAAGAGAATGGAGAGTCCAACTACTTCACGCCTGATGGTGAAAGCATGCGCAAAGCCTTCATCAGAACTCCTGTTGATTTCGCTCGCATCTCATCCCACTTCAACCTGAAAAGAAAGCACCCCATTCTTCATAAAATTCGCGCACATAAAGGCACAGACTACGCAGCATCTTATGGAACACCAATCAAGGCAACGGGCGACGGAAAGATTATTAATGCCAGAAATAAAGGCGGCTACGGTAGAGCCGTCATTATTCAACACGGAAATAAGATCACCACACTTTATGCCCACCTAAGTAAGTACGCTCGAGGCATAAAAGAAGGTAAGCGCGTAAAACAAGGTCAGGTAATTGGTTATATCGGCTCTTCTGGCCTAGCATCTGGCCCTCACCTGCACTATGAATTTAGAGTTAATGGCGTTCATAAAAACCCGCTAAAAGTGAAATTACCTCACGCCAAGCCTGTATCTAAGTCTCAACTGGCAAGGTTTAGACTTTACACCGACAAATACTTGGCTCAACTTTCCACCTTTAGCGAAAGTTACCAGTTAGCCGCAAATCAGTAGAACATGCATACAGATTTATTTATTGGCGTGATGACTGGCACTAGCGCAGATGGAATTGACATCTGCCTAGCAAGCATCCAACACTCAAAAATAGATTTAATAGATTCGGTCAGCATTGACTTCCCTTCTAACTTAAAGTCAGAGATCAAAGCCCTCTGCTTTCCCGGCACGAATGAAATCTTTCGTGCCCACAGCCTAGGAATAAAGCTTAGTATCTTAACCGCACAACACATCAACCAGCTACTAGCTAAAAATTTGATACCAGCAACAAATGTTCATGCTATTGGATTCCACGGGCAAACCATCCGACACCACCCCGAAGCTGAATACGCATTCTCTACACAAGTGGGTTGCGCTAGCACACTGGCACATCATACAAAAATCAAAACCATTACAGATTTTAGAATGGCAGACATTGCAGCTGGCGGACAAGGCGCACCCTTAGTCCCCGCATTCCATCAATCGGTATTCCAATCACAGAGTGAAAATCGTTTAATCATAAATATTGGCGGCATTGCCAATATCACATGCATACCTGCAGACCCCAATAAAACGATCAGCGGCTTTGATACCGGCCCAGGAAATACGTTACTAGATGAGTGGATCTTTACTCAACAGCAAAAAGATTTTGATAGAAATGGGGACTGGGCAAGAACTGGCAAAACTATTTCGAAGTTACTCAATACCGTGAAGAATGATAGTTACATCATTAAAGCCGCACCAAAAAGTACCGGCAAAGAGTATTTTAATTTATCGTGGCTCAATCAACACCTCGAAGACTTCCCAAACTCTAAACCTGAAGATATTCAGCGCACTTTAGTAGAATTCACTAGCAATAGCATTTGTGACAACATCCAGAGCATTCTTAAAAACCTGAATGAACACCCCACATCTGTTTATCTTTGTGGCGGGGGTATTAACAATACATTCTTAGTTGAAACATTAAAGTCACAACTTCCAGAACTAAAAATTTCAAGCACCTCAGAGCTAGGCATTCATCCACAACTAGTTGAAGCAAGCGCATTTGCTTGGCTTGCTTCGAGAACTGTTTCTGGATTAGCCGGCAACCTAAAGGAGGTGACTGGCGCGCATCAGGATAAGGTCCTTGGCGGTATATACTTACCCTGACACCGAGCCACTTACGATGCTATTCCTTTTTTCAATAAGTTCATCACTTTATAGCCTTTAAAACCCATCATTACATTTGCAGTCATCACACCACCAATTAATGCGCCACCAACTCCTGCTGTAACAATATCTGACCCCGTCAAATAAAGATTTTTAACCGGTGTTTCTGGATGCAACCAATCCTGCTTAAATCGATCAACTGTATGCGTCAATCCATAAATTTCACCTTCCTGATTCCACTGAAACCACTGTGTTGATAATGGCGTCGATAACTCGGCGAAGTCTAACTTCCCTTCTAATTGCGGCATCTGTTTATACAAAATAGCCAGCAACCTATCCAGCAACTCCTGTTTTAAGAACTCATAATCTTCACCGCGCTTATTCCACGTACTCGACTGCCATTTAGCAAACCATTCTGGCTTACAAGGCGCAACTATCTCAACTGTCGACTTATTAGGGTAACGCTCATTCCAAGAAGGATCTTTTGCTGAGGGAAAGGACACGTAAACTAAAGGCAAGTTTTCACTCAAGCTATCATCAAAAGCCTGAACGTTTTTATCATGATCAAATCCAGGATAAATCCAAAAGTTAGTTTTCGGAATATCCAGCTCACTAACATCACCTTTAAAGCCTGCATAAACACATAGATGGGATGACGAAACCTCAACTTTTTTAAGCTGCTCATCAAGCTTCAAGTTCTTTCTTACACTAACAGGGAGTAGTTTTTCTACTGTTGGAAACAAACCTGCGCAGCTAACAATTTTATCGGCAGTGATTTCATCTCCTTTTTCCAATCTGACACCGTAAGCTTTATTATTCTTAACCAGAATTTCTTTTACACCAGCATAGGTAAAGACTTCACCACCTGACTGCTGAATTATAGGAATAATAGTTTCTGCGATTTTAGCTGCGCCGCCTACAGGGTAACTTCCGCCTCCCATATAATGCTTTGCCACCATCGCATGCATCATAAATGAAGACCGCTTAGGCGGCAGACCGTAGTCTCCCCATTGCGCTGTAAGTACGCCGATTAGTTCTTGGTTAGACGTCAAACCACTCAACACGTCATAGGTTGTTTTGAAGAAATAATCTGGCAGTAACTTATGACGAATTTTGTTATACAACTGACCAACAACTCTTGGTAAGGCCTGTCCTGCAAAAAACCTAGGCACTAAGGAGCTAACCTTATATAGAAGCTCAACATACTCATCTATTGCCTTTTCCTCACCTGGGAACTGCGCTTTTATTTCTTCTTTAAAAGCATCTTTACCAGCCAGGTAATGGAAAGTTTTATCACCTATAATAATGTCGTCATAAGACTCATCCATAGGTGCCCACTTTAGCTCCCCATCGGTAATAACATCAAAGATTCTTCGCAACATTGACCAAGATTTTTGCATCTCACCAACATAATGAACCCCAACATCCCACTCATAGCCATTACGTTCATAAGCGTGCGTATAACCACCTGCAGTATAATGCTGCTCTAGCACACAAACCTTTTTACCTAACTTAGATAAAAGTGCAGCATTACATAAACCGCCAATACCAGAGCCAATCACTATTACATCATAATGGTCATCTGCCTTTTTTTTGCGAAAACGTGTACCTGTACGCACCATAAAAATTATCCTAATAGTTGATATGATCAATGCAATTTATTGCATAATAAAAGCATTAAACTCCAGCTTCACCAAATATGCAAGTTTTTGCATTAACTGATGAGTTCTTTGTTATACTGATTACACTCCTATCCTTTAAAATTTAGTCCTGAGAACTCAATGTCGCTTAAACACGCTATCCTTGTCTTACTTGAAACAGAACCAAGTAGTGGCTACGACTTACTTAAGCAATTCAATAATAGCCTAGGCTATTTCTGGAATGCTAAGCATCAACAGATATATCAACAACTTAAACTTTTAGCGCTAGACGGGTTAATAGACTGCACAACTGAGGAACAACAAGGGAAACCAGACAAAAAGGTTTATAAGATTACAAAATCTGGCGTGGGTGAACTTACATCCTGGCTTTCTAATTCAGTCAAACCAAATAAAATTAATGACGCCCTCCTTGTAAAGCTTTATGGCGGCCACTTAACGAACAATGAAAACCTACTTAAGGAGCTAGAAGATCATTTATTACTTCATAAAACGACACTTATACAGCTTAGGCAGATAGAACAAAAATATTTGAAATTCTCACCTGAAGTACAAGAAAAATACAAATTGCCTTATATAACTTTGCGCAGAGGGATATTAGGAGAAGAGGCATGGCTGGATTGGGCACTCGAATCAATAAAGATGATCAAAAAATAAACAAAGCTTTTTTAGTAAAAAAAGCGTATAATCTTGCACCCTTTCAAATACAACATAATTCTTTGACATATTATTATTTATACAGGCGCATTATATGACTGACGTTGAGTCTCGTTTCGAGCACTTTGGACTTCCTGAAACTGTCCTTAGAGCTGTAAACGAATTAGGCTATGAAATACCTTCTCCTATTCAAGAAAAAGCTATACCCCCCATCCTTCAAGGCAAAGACATCATAGGCCAGGCACAAACTGGCACGGGAAAAACGGCTGCGTTTGCACTTCCCATCTTGGCCAATATTGACCC
>CAXBKC010000227.1:0-6568 GCA_963975615.1 uncultured Oleiphilus sp. | reverse complement strand
CCGCACCATTGCCTGTATTACACCAGGAAAAGTGTGAATAGTTATTCTCTTTCAGACTTTAGTTCTATCAATAAGCGTAAGGTATGTAATCGGGATAGATATGAATTCAATTCAAGCGGGTGGTTATTGTCTTTGCGGTTCGGTCGAGTACATTGTAACTGGAGAACCTATTTGGTGCGGGCACTGTCATTGTGGCAGTTGTCGAAGGCAAACAGGAAGTGCAATGGCAACATTCGTAGCTTTTGAAAAGAAAAACTTTAAAATAATTCGTGGAGACTTAGCAATGTTTGAGTCTTCGGTTGGTGTTCAGCGGTCATTTTGTGGAAAGTGCGGGACTCCTATAAGTTATCAATCCAACAGGATACCAGATGAAATACATCTTCTAATCGGCGCGCTTACGCATCCAGAAAATTACACCCCAGATTTGCATGTTTTCTATAGGGAGAAGATTCCCTGGTTAAATATAGATGACAATGGAGCCCACTATGAAACGTTACCGAGACATGAATCAACATAACAAGGGCAAACATTCTAATATTCCCACATCAGGTATTATGAAAAAAAGTTCAAAATCCCCGTCATGGTACTGCAGTTGTTGGCGGTGTTATGAGTAAAAAAAACAGAGGTGAGCATGGATACAATGAAAGATGAAATTCAGCAGCTATGTAATAGTTCAATAGAGCTATTTAACGCTGGAGATTACGAAGGTGTTGCTAAGCTCTACAAAAAAGAAACTCAATTCCTAGCGCCTGACGTTAGCAGAATTACAACAAGAGACGGTGTGCGTAAATTTTGGAAAAATACTTTTAATGCTGGCTATCGCTTCAAGAAAGTCGAGACGATAGAAATAAAAACTAGTGGTAACCTTGCATACTGGCTGTTTAATTGGGTCATGACAAACCCTAATGAAAATGGTGATATTATTACCCAAACAGGTAAAAATGTACTGATATGGGAAAAAATAGAATCAGAGTGGTTGGTTTGTTTAGATAGCTGGAACACACCATCCTAATTATCAGCCCTCACAACACTCTGCATGAGTAATCATACAAAATGTATAACAAGTTGCCGCAGTTTGGACCTGTGGTGACGCACGCTCAAACATCGCTAGGTTCTTCAGAAATGGAAATTGTTACTATTAAAGTTAGCCACCTCTGAGCTATAAAATTAATGGCTTCAAATCGAGGAGCCTTTCTTACAACAAAAATTGTAATTGCATTGATGTTGTTTCTTGGTTAAATCTATTCAGCATTTTTGGCATCCGAATTAATGAGAATAATGAGGTTGCACTTGTATTTTCATTGATACATTAAATCAACATATCCATAAGTCATTTCTGTGAATAAATAATGAAACCAATAGATATTATTAATAAAATTTCAGCAGACTTCGATGGTGTTATTCCTAAATCTAGTTGGGGAGAAACGTCCTTATTTTATAATCCCGGAAAGACTCTTCCTAATGGAGTATATTTTTGCACACTCAAAGAGCAGAACGGAGATAATGATAAGTCTTCAAAATTAGATCGTGACGGTGTTTTTAGATTAAGTATCGGTATTGGAAAAGACAGCTACAAAAATAATTTTGGCGAGAAACCGAAAAGGCCAGCCAAGGGATGCATTATCAATACGGGGCATGATTTTACAGCTTTAAATGAGCTGATGCCGCACCCTATATATGGCTGGATGTCATGGGTTCAAATATTAAACCCAACAGAATCAGCCTTTTCTGAGTTACTTCCGCTAATCAATGAGGCTCACTCAAACGCAGTAATAAAGTTCAATAAAAAACTACTTTGTAAAATGAATGGATAACAAGGACATCAGACAAATATGAGTATAATTGAAGTTAAATGCCCGCAAGATTTGGCGCGTTTACGTCGACTTGCTCTTGCAGCTCAAGGTCTACTTCAAACACATCCCTATGGGTCTGGTTTGGCAGGAGCGTGTAAAGCGATTAACCACATTGGGTATGTGCAGATTGACACCATATCGGTTGTGGAACGAGCACACCATCATGTTTTTCATTCTAGAGTACCCAAATTCAAGCCAGCCATGACAAATCAAATGTTGCTCGATGGAGACATTTTTGAATACTGGACACACGCTGCCGCTTTTCTACCCATCGCTGATTTTCGTTTCTCCTTACCCTACAAACACGCGATTAAAAGCGGCCAAACCCATTGGTATAAAACACCTGATAGGAAGCTTATGGGAGAACTGTTGTCTCGCATAAGTTCAGATGGCCCATTGCGATCACGTGATTTAGAAACTAACACCACAAAACGTACAGGATGGTGGGACTTGAAACCAGCAAAAAAGGCACTCGAACAGCTGTATATGGAAGGAGAACTAATGGTGAGTAACCGCGAAGGCTTCCAAAAAACATATGATCTAACCGAGCGAGTGCTGCCATCTCACATCAATTCAACGGTTCCCAGCATGGAAGAGTTTGCAGCGCACATCGTAGACCAACAATTGCGCTGCCATGGGTTTGCATCACTTAAAGGATTAACCTACCAGCGTCGAAATGCTGAGCTACGAAAAACGGTCAAGGCATTGGTAAACGAAAGGTTGGCGCAAGGTAGTTTAGAACAAATACAAGTTAGCAGCGGTGAACTATTTATAATCAAAACGGGGGAACTAGAACGCCCCCTTCCACAGTTGAGCAACCGCATGTTAATTCTTTCACCATTTGACAACAGTGTCATTCAGCGTGAACGGCTCAAAGTGCTATTTCAATTCGCCTATCAAATAGAATGCTATGTACCCGCAGTCAAACGTCAATATGGTTACTTTAGCCTACCGTTACTTTATCGGGGTGAATTTATTGGACGGATGGATTGTAAAGCGCATCGAAAAATAAGACATTTAGAGATTAAATTACTTCATTTTGAACAACATAATTTTGATGAAGCGTTAATCATTACTGCATTCGTAGATGCCATTACTCTGTTCTGTGATTTTCAGGAATGTGACTCAGTGTCATTGAATAATGCTGATCCCAAACACCTAATACAGCGTTTGCACAGTGTGCTAAAACCTCTAGGGAGTACACTCTAACTTAGCACTTATACAAGTACTAAGTTATGCAACATAAATCAAAAGCGGCCTTTTTGCTCTTGAGTTGTTCTACCGAAAAATTCTAACAAGCGGACATTTATAGCGCCACGATTAAACAATGCTAATATACCCCCCAATATCAATGGCCAAATTAACTAAGCCACTACACTATGCATCGAAATTTTTCCCATAGAAATAAAAATTTACTACTAACTAATAGCAAGGCTTTAATATGACTAAACGTCGCTCTATCAATTTTGATTGGAATCATGCAAGAGCATTTTTAGTCACAGCAGAAGAAGGCTCTCTTTCTGCTGCGGCTATGGCATTAGGTTTAACTCAACCAACGCTTAGTAGACAAATTACAGCCTTAGAAGAATCAATGGGTGTCGCACTATTTGAAAGAGGGTCTAAAGGCCTTGATTTAACTCCCAGTGGTCTCCATTTGTTAGGCTTTATAAAGGATATGGGAGAAGCTGCATCTAGTTTTTCACTTTCAGCTTCAGGACAGTCAGAGGAACTAAGCGGAGTCGTTTATATCTCTGCAACAGAGCTTATATCCACCTATGTCTTACCAAAAATTCTTGTAGACTTTCAAGAACATCAACCTGAAATAAAGATTGAACTTATTGCTTCAAATACGTCTAGTGACCTAAAAAAACGCGAAGCAGACATAGCAATTAGGGCTTATCGACCAACTCAACCGGACTTAATAGCTAAAAAAATAGGCATAAAAAAATTCAAATTATTTGCATCAAATTCTTATATAGAAAAATATGGCGTTCCCTCAAATACGACATCCATAGCGTCTCATAAGTTCGTTGGTATTAATCAAGATCATCGAGCCCAAGAAATTTATCAGCATTGTGGGCTAGAATTGAAGCTAGCTCAATTCTCAATATTTTCTGAAAATAGTCTATCGAACTGGGCTTTAGTGAAGGCAGGTGCTGGCATTGGCGTAATGCATGAAGAGGTCGGTTTGTCTGACAATGATGTTCAAACGGTACTTCCTGATATAGTAATGCCAACAATGGAATTATGGCTAGTCGCTCATAGAGAGTTAAGAACATCTAGCCGTATCCGTCATGCGTATGACTTTCTTGCTGAAGCTTTAAAAACAGCACACTAAAGAAAGTTTGAACAATCCCTCCGAGCTAATGATTGAGTTCGAAGGCAAGCCTAGTCACATACAATTATGCATACTTGATATGCAGAACCTCGCCTACTCAGAGCTGGCTAAACAGTGTCTAATTAATCTTCACTTTTTAATATCAATCCCCACTGAATATTAAATAAAAAAGCTAAGAACATAATTGACCTGGTGTAAGTATGTATACAAGAAAAATTGGAAAATCCTTAAAATCAAGTGCAAGAAATATAGTTTCGATAGGCGCTTTAGTTGTCTTAACAGGCTGTACAAGCCTTCTAAAGACGGCCGCTTTAATTGATGTCCATGAAAGCTTTGATGAACAAAATTATACAGAGACCCTAGCGCATATCCGAAAGGCTGAATATTTAAGTGATCTAGATCCTCTGTTGCTTGCAGAGTTAATCTATATAAAGGCCAGATCTTTTGAAGCTATGGGGCAGAAAGATGAGTCAATAGCTCTCTATTCTCATCTTGTATCCGAATATAAAAGCTCTCAATATTCTTCTCTTGCAAAAATCAGATTAAAATAATATGAAACATAGAGAGTTAATTATTTTAATTAGCTTACTTATATTGAGCGCAGTTCCATGTATTGGAGGCTTGATTAGGTTAATAGATATTGGTCTAAGTTTGGATGTCCTACCTAAGAACCCAAGAATAATTGACGCACCGATGCCTGCTGTGATTCATATACTAAGTTCTTTCGTATTTTGTATTTTCGGGGCATTCCAATTTATAAAAAGTATCAGAAATAGCTATCCTTTGTTACATAAAGTAGGGGGAAGAGTAGTGGTCTTTTTTGGGCTTTGCTCTGCTTTATCAGGTGTATGGCTGACCTGCTTTTATTCATTCCCGATTAGTCTACAAGGAAATCTTCTTTTTAGTGTTCGCATGATTGTTGGTTTTTCGATGACAAGTTTTATTTTGTTAGGTTTATCATCCATCCTAAAAGGTAATGTTGTGTTACACCGAGCTTGGATGATAAGAGCTTATGCATTAGGGCAAGGGGCAGGTACACAAGTGTTAATCTCGATACCATGGTTTTTAACTGTAGGAGAACCAGAGGGACTTATTCGTGATATTCAAATGACTGTATCTTGGGTCGTTAATTTAGTATTTGCAGAATGGTTGATTCTTAAGCTGAAGAGGAAGGCTCATCTAGATAGCGGGATGCAGTTCTTCAGAAGACTCATTCCTTAAATCCAAATGCACAGGTATAAAAGTATTAAAGGAATAGTGTTCTTAAGTTGTGTGTCATGTAGTCACATTGCGCATTCATACTATACAAATTTCTTACTAATCGCATTAGCAATTTTATTTGCCAGCTCAGGGTTGTCTACAGACCTTGCAAGAGTGACACCTCCAATGAGTGTGGCTAAGTTAATCAGTGCAAAATCATCGCCGGTTGCCTCGATTATTTTTTCTAGCTTACGCTCGAAAACTTGTTTAGTTGGTGTTTCTGATCTCATCACTTCACCACTTAGACTTTGAAGTGAGCAGCTTTGACCTAAGTCACAGAGACGTCGTTCACCAACATAAAAGACAGCGAATTCTTTCCACCAGACTCTTCCATACTTTGTTTTAAATTCAGTGATAGCTTCAATAACCTCATCTAAGCCCAGAGCCAGTACCTCAGAAAATGCATCATTTTTTGAGCTAAAGTGTTTATAAAAAGCGCCCGATGTGACTCCAGCTGCTTTGGTTAAACCATCTACACCGATACCACTAAAACCATACTGTCGAAAGGTTTCCCCAGCAGCTGAGAGCATTTTGGTATGCGTCTCTTCTTTTTTTCCCACTTTATACCGCATAAATAAAACCTTTTAAATCAATAAGATAATTTTTTTATACATTCGTTTAAGTGATTATAGCACAAATATAATGATTATTACCTTGTAAGATAGTGATCGTTATCTTATTGTAGATAACGATCACTATCTTAAGGTGATCAGTAAAAATCTAACTTGGAATAAAGAGAAATATTATGAAGTTAACTACTGGAATAAAAATAGTCGCCGCTACACTTTTGGTTTCTTCAGCTGCTGTCAATGCTGGAACATGTATGCCAATTGGAGGGGTAGCTATGCCTAATTTCTCACCACAACCTGATGGCACAATCAGAATAACCGCTCCACTAGTAGGAAGTGTTAGTGCAGCAAGTGGCACGATTACGGCTCAGCGTACAACAAAGACCGGAATGGAGATGGATTTGAACCACTATTTTATGAACGACAAAGGCGGTCTTTTTCACACCATTGATACAGCTGTTCTTACCGGTGTACCCGGAAAAGATGGACGATACATGATTGAGATCTCCTATGATATTGAGCCTGAGTCAACATCAGGAGTCTTAAAA
>CAXBKC010000226.1:0-6628 GCA_963975615.1 uncultured Oleiphilus sp. | reverse complement strand
CTGCCATGGTTGTTTTACCTGCGCCAGGCGTAGCAAGACAGAGAAAATGTCGCTTATTTTGAGAAAATTTATTAAGAGCTTGATCTACGCACTCAGCCTGCCATTTACGAAGTTTCATTGTATCTGCTGACCTTGTCTCTGAATTTCAATTGCATTGTTTATAGCTTTAATATGGCCCTCAATTTTCTTAAAGTTATTTCGAGCAAAGTTATAACTCTCCTGTAATGAATCCTTTAATTGAGGGTATTCTTGACATAAAGACTTGTATTGCTCTCTTTCGCCCAAGTTAATAAGTAACTCAGCATTCAAATCATGTAATTGATTAATCAGACTTTGAATTAGGTGTTTTGAAGGGGAATTAGTTTTATCTGGCGATTCATCGGTATCAGGCAGGTCTGCAATAGATATAGCCGAAGCATTTTCGACTTCAAATATTGCACTACTAAATAACTCTGTTTTCACATAAGTCGTTTTCTTTGTAGTTTTAGAATCTTTTCGATTCAATAAACCTTTCTTTTGTAGTTTTAAAATATTTCGATAGACATATCTTTGAGCACTATTTTTATCCATGTCGCCTGTGGTTAAACATGACATATATGCACTTCTAAGCTCTAGCACAGTAAATTTATCAAAGTTAGGGGAAGACAGAATTGTGAATAAATCACTATCCAGATTAATTTTTGACTGATTCATTTAAAACCTACTTAACCACACACCATTAGACCGCATTTGTTTCAATGAGATATTCAAGTTACCAGTAACAAAAATTGCTCTTGTTAAAATACTAAGGAATCCTTAGTATACCAATTACACAAAACATTGCAAAATGCGTCGCTCTGATTCAGAAATAAGGCGACATAAATTGCATAACGTAAATCCATTACCGATTCAGTTAAAAAAAGCCCGAAAAGCTTTGGGTATTACACAGCTAGAGTTGGGAGTCAGAATTGGGCTCGATCCGGGTAACGCGAGTGCACGAATGAATCAATATGAAGCAGGTAAGCATGCACCAGACTATGCAATGCTGAAAAAAATGGCAGACGAACTTGGTGTGCCTGTTCCATATTTATTATGTGAAGATGAATTGCTCGGAGACCTTATCCTTGAGCTATCAAAGCTCACGGATGAAGAGAAAGTAATAATATTGAAAGGAATCAAGACTAATAGTCACTTAGGGTAAGGGCTCAATCCCAACCAACTAGGAAGCTACCTGATAATACTCAAAAACATTGCTGTATCCATATGTTCTAGATAGTAGCTTTGCAATTGCCCATTCCTCAATTTTCCCCTATTCTCTCATTACTATATTCAACTAGGTTTATTACGATGACCGATGAAATTCTGACCCTCAAAGAGGTCGCGGAATATCTCAAACTTACTGAGAAAACGGCTTATCGCCTAGCAGTTGAAGGCAAGTTGCCTGGATTTAAGGTAGGCGGTAGTTGGCGGTTTAAGCGGCAAGATGTGGCAGCTTGGATTGAAGACCAGAAAAAACATATTTAAATAATATATAAACAGGGAAAGAATCCTTTGAACGCTGTAGAAATTGAAGAAGCAATTACCTTATTAGCAGAACAGCCATTTGATGCAGAAACCTTCCCGTTTGCATTTCTTGAGGCTTTTGGCAATAAAGAAACTACCATCAAGCGTCTTAAAAGTGATGTAAAAGGCTCTACCAACGCATCAGACTTAAAAAACGAAGGCGCTGTTCTTCAACGAAACAATATTCATATACTGGTATGCCCAGAAGGTGAAACTGCTACCACACTAATTCAGCTACGCGAATCCCCCTCCACGGCTAAAGCTAAGGCCAAGTTCATTCTGGCAACCGATGGCAAATACTTTGAAGCAGAAGATCTTGTCAGTGGCGAGTCAGTTGCCTGTAATTATGAAAACTTCCCTGATCACTTTGGTTTTTTCTTACCCTTGGCGGGTATCAGCACGGTTAAACAGATTCGCGACAGTTCTTTTGATATCCGCGCAACTAGCCGTTTAAACAGGCTTTATGTCGAACTGTTAAGCCAAAACCCAGATTGGGATACAACTGAACGTCGCCATGATATGAACCATTTCATGGCTCGTCTAATCTTTTGTTTTTTTGCTGAAGATACCGATATATTTAGTGGGCAAGATCTCTTTACTGACACCATCGCAACAATGAGTGAAAGCAATTCATCGAATACTCACGAAGTGATTGGTGAAATGTTTCGGGCGATGAATACAAAATTAGAGCTTCGTAAAAAAGAAGGTATTAAAAGTTGGGCGGATAAATTCCCTTATGTAAATGGTGGCTTGTTTTCAGGCAGTACAGAAACACCAAAATTTTCAAAAATTGCTCGTTCCTATTTACTTCATGTCGGCAGTTTGGATTGGACACAAATTAACCCTGATATATTTGGCTCTATGATTCAGGCCGTCGCCGACGATGAAGAGCGCGGTAGCTTAGGCATGCACTACACAAGTGTGCCTAATATTTTAAAAGTGCTAAACCCATTATTCCTTGATGACTTGCGGGAACAGCTAGACCAAGCAGTAGACAATGGCAGAAAATTACTAAATTTACGAAAGCGCATATCAAATATTCGTGTATTTGACCCTGCTTGTGGGTCGGGAAATTTTCTTGTTATTGCGTATAAGCAAATGCGTGAAATAGAAGCTGAAATCAATGTCAGGCGCAATGAGCCTGATAGACCAACAGAGATACCACTTACTAATTATAGAGGCATTGAGCTTAGAGACTTCCCAGCAGAAATTGCACGCTTGGCATTGATTATTGCCGAGTACCAATGTGATTTACAGTACCGCGGACAAAAGCTTGCGCTGGCAGAGTTCTTACCTCTAGATGCTGAGAATTGGATTACGTGCGGTAATGCATTAAGAGTAGACTGGCTTTCAATCTGTCCACCGTCGAGTAAATCAGTAAAGATTGTGAGCAATGACCTTTTTGAAACCCCTCTTGATCAGGCAGAGATAGATTTTGAAAATGAGGGTGGAGAAACGTATATCTGCGGAAACCCACCATATAAAGGGACAAAGGGACAAAGCCCTGAACAGAAAAAAGACTTGGAAATACTATTTAAGAGATATGATGGATCATTCAAAGTTCTAGATTATGTTTCTGGATGGTTTGTAAAAGCTGCTGAATTTTTATCTAAAACTGAAGGTGGAGTCGCGTTAGTCGCAACAAACTCGATTTGCCAAGGAAATCAAGTGCCTGTTTTATGGCCATTGATTTATAAAATTGGTTTCAACATATCTTTCGCTCATACATCTTTCAAATGGAAAAATTTGGCTGCCAATAATGCAGGAGTAACGGTCGTCGTCGTTGGACTATCAACCACTCAGAAAGAAAAAACACTTTATATAACTGAACTTGAGAATATTACAACGGTTACTGGCAAGAACATAAATCCTTATCTTGTTCCTTCTAAAAATATAATAGTTGAAAAGAAACAATTACCTTCAAAAGTGCTTACTAGAATGGAGTTAGGTAATCAACCATATGAAGGAGGTCACCTAATATTTGAAAAGAGTGAGCTGAACCAGCTAAATCTTTCTAAACTTGAAGAAAAAAAGTTTATCAGGAAAATAATAGGTTCAAATGAAGTAATCAAAGGTAGCGAAAGATATTGCATATGGGTCGAAGATAACAACTTGCAAGATGCTTTAATGCTGCCTGGAATTGCAAAACAGATTAAAAAAGTTCAAGAGTGGCGATTAAAGAGCCCAAGAGCTGCTACTAGATCAATGGCCAGCAGGTCTCATCAGTTTTGCGAAATGAAGTCAGGCAATGAAAGTGTTCTTATTGTTCCCATTAGAAGCTCTGAAAACAGGCCATATTTGCCATTTTCTCTATATGACCAAACTTATACGGTAAGCAATCTAGCTTACGCAATTTATGACCCAGACTTGGTGGATATTTCGGTTATTGCCTCTAAGCTTCACTTACTTTGGATAAGTACTGTTTGCGGTAAACTTGAAACTCGTCTTAGCTATTCAAATAAAATGGGCTGGAATACCTTCCCCATGCCTCAATTAACAGAAAAGAATAGAGAGGATTTAGCGCGTTGCGCTGAAGATATTCTTCTTGCTAGAGAGTCGCATTTCCCAGCAACAATAGCAGACCTCTATGACCCAGAAACAATGCCTGAAAACTTACGGTTAGCCCATGAGCGTAATGATGAGATTTTGGAGCGTATTTATATTGGTCGCAAGTTCAAGAACGATACTGAGCGCTTAGAAAAATTATTCGATTTATATACACAGATGACATCAGACAGTTCATCTATAAAAACTAAAAGGTGAATTAGCATGAAACATAAATCAGTCCCTTCCGTTTCAGTCAATTACGCAGCAAATGGTGCATCTAAGAAATCGAATGAATTAGGTATGCGTGTAATGCAGGAACGAGCTTATGACATGCGTGGTGAGCAATACCTGCTAATTAAATCTCCGCCTGCATCGGGTAAAAGCAGAGCCTTAATGTTTGTAGCATTAGATAAACTTCATAACCAAGGTGTTGATAAAGCAATTATCGTTGTACCTGAGAAATCTATTGGTTCAAGCTTTAATGATGAACCATTAAAAGCACATGGTTTTCACTGGGATTGGAAAGTAGAACCAAAGTGGAACTTATGTAACTCGCCGGGAGAAGATGGCGGTAAGGTTAATTCAGTTAAGGCTTTCCTAGAAAGTGATGACAAAATACTGGTTTGTACACATGCTACATTCCGGTTCGCGGTAGAGCGCCTACACATCGAATCTTTTGATAACTGCTTGATTGCTGTAGATGAGTTTCACCATGTTAGCGCCAACCCTGATAATATTTTAGGCAGGCAGTTAGTTCAATTAATTGCTCGTGATAAAGTGCATATTGTGGCCATGACGGGATCATATTTTAGGGGTGATGCAGAGGCCGTTTTATCACCTGAAGATGAAGCTAATTTTAAAACAGTGACTTATACCTATTACGAACAGCTAAATGGTTATGAATACCTCAAAACGTTGAATATTGGTTATTACTTTTATTCAGGTTCGTATTCTGATGAAATTTTAAGTGTTCTTGACCCTAACGAAAAAACCATTATTCATATTCCTAATGTGAATTCACGTGAAAGCACCAAAGACAAACACAAAGAAGTTGATCATATTCTCAATCAACTTGGCGACTGGCAAGGCACAGACCCAGATACGGGCTTTCACCTTGTAAAAACCAATGACGGTAAAATACTTAAAATTGCCGACCTAGTTGATGATGATGCTAAACGAGAGAAAGTATCAACAGCACTAAAAGATCCTAAACAAAAAAACAATCGTGATCATGTCGATATTATTATTGCCTTAGGCATGGCAAAAGAAGGCTTTGACTGGATTTGGTGTGAGCATGCTTTAACAGTGGGTTATCGTTCAAGCCTTACGGAAATCATTCAGATCATTGGGCGAGCCACCAGAGATGCCAAAGGCAAGACTCACTCACGGTTTACTAATTTAATAGCCGAACCCAGTGCAGAAGAAAGCCTTGTTGTTGATGCAGTGAACGACACCTTAAAAGCCATTGCTGCCAGTCTTTTAATGGAACAAGTACTAGCCCCTAAGTTTAGCTTTACACCAAAGACGCCTCAAAGTGGACCCGTAGAGGGTTTTGATTATGGCGATGAAGGTTATAAGCAAGGCAAGAATAATATCGGTGTGAATGAAACTACAGGACAATACCAAATAGAGATCACTGGTTTAACAGAACCAAAAAGTGAAGCCGCCCAACGAATTTGCAAGGAAGATTTAAATGAAGTCATTACTTCATTCGTTCAAGATAAAACTACATTAGAGCGAGGTTTGTTTGATACTGAAATGGTGCCTGAAGAGCTCACACAAGTTCGTATGGGTAAAATTGTTAAAGAGAAATACCCAGAGCTTGACGAAGAAGATCAAGAAGCCATTCGTCAACACGCTGTAGCTGCGCTTAACCTAACGCAAAAAGCCAAAGAAATTATTACTTCTGGAGAAGCGACTCAAACAGGGAACACCGCCCTGCTTGATGGTATCAAAAAGTTTGCAATGGATGTGCGCGACTTGGATATTGATTTGATTGATAGTATCAACCCATTTAGCGAGGCTTATTCTATTCTGGCTAAATCTATGAGTGAAGAGAGCTTAAAACAAGTTGCGGCCGTTATTGCCTCTAAGAAGTCTACCCTCTCACATGATGATGCACGCGAGCTAGCTAAGAGAGCTTTAAAATTCAAACAAGAGAGAGGCCGCTTACCAGAATTAACCGCAGCTGACCCTTGGGAGAGACGAATGGCTGAAGGTATCGCCTTCTTGCAAAGGAAAGCCATGGAGGAAGCTAATGCCTGAATTATCTGACTTAGAACTTCTTGATGCACTAGGCGTAGAAGCAAAAGCCAAAAAGAAAGCGACTCTTACACCAAAAGAGGAGCGCATCATTGCAGGCTTTGAGGAAATTCAGCGTTTTGTTGAAGAGCATGGCCATGCACCGATGCATGGTGAAGATAAAGATATTTTTGAAAGACTCTATGCAACGCGCCTAGATCGCATTAGGAAGCTGCCCGAGTGTCGTGAGTTAATTAAAGGGTTAGACACTCAAAACCTTCTTGAAGCTTCTGAATCA
>CAXBKC010000225.1:0-6639 GCA_963975615.1 uncultured Oleiphilus sp. | reverse complement strand
AAAGGTCTGCGCTCTATCAAAGGTCGGTTTTCCAAGCGCATAAATTGTTGATTGGGGTGGCGAAGATCATACACAAACTCCGATAAAGACTCATAACGAAGTTCTGGCGAAAACTGTAAAGCTTTTCTCAGAGCACCATCCATCCACGCTGGCACCATAGGGTTATGCCAATAAGCGTGTTCATATTTAAGCCGTGAAAAATCTTGTTTAGTTTCACAACGGTCGAAACCCGCACCAAAGGGTAAGTGCCCCGTAAGCATCTCGTAGGTAATCATAGCGATAGAAAATTGGTCGGATCGCACACTCCCTGAACGGCGCAATTTATATTCTGGCGCTGCATAGGTAGCCGTTCCCAAAATAGTGTCTCGTTCAAAAGGGGATGCGATCTCATTAATTCCAGCCACCAAACATGAACCGAAATCTATAAGTTTTGCTTCACCATCTCGCGTCAGCACAACATTGGCGGGTTTAAGATCTTGATGCAGCGTCTCTTTTCGATGCAGTGACCTCACACCTCTGACTATCTGTTCAGTAATATCAAGAACTTGCTCAAGATCGCGTTTATTATTGGACTCAATCCACTTTGCCAGTGTTTCGCCTTCGACATATTCACACAGATAATAAAGCCATTGCCGCTTGCGCACCTCTGTAGGAACCGTCACTACGTTAGGACAATCTATGCGACGCCCTATCCACTCCTCCATAATAAAGCGCTCTATATAGGCTGGATCGTCTTGGTAATTAACTGAAGGCGTTTTCATCACCCATTTTTTAGCACTCGCTTCATCCTGCACAATAAATAACTGGCTTCGATTACTGGCGTGAATTTCATCCAACACTCGATAGCCATCAATGGACATGCCGACTTCTAAAAATGGCGGAAATGGCAACTCACTCAGTTTTTTATAAATATCTTCTGAGTTTGCATCCGGTAGTTGGTCAACACGCACTATTTGACAACTTAAATTATCATCGCTGCCTACGTCTTTTGCCATATCAATAAGCAACTGACAGGTGCCCTCAAAATCATCCTCCACAGATTGAAGCGCTGCTTTAATTTCTTTTTGAGATAAAAAATCATGCACACCATCGGTGCTGAGAAAAAATAAATCTCCCGCTTCGACGGTTTCAGTTCGATAGTCCACGTCGAGTCGAATATCCATCCCCATAGCACGAGTTAAATATGCTTTATTCCTACTAACATGCGCACTGTGATCTGTCGTTAGCTGCTCGAAGTCATCGCCCCGCAAACGATAGATACGACTATCACCAATATGAAACAAATGTGCCATACGCGACTTAATGACCAAAACAGATAAGGTACTGATGTATCCACGATGTGCATCAATATATCGCTGGCCTTGGCCATAGAGCCAACGATTAAGTGCTGTCAGAACTTTTTGAGCAGACGTTTTGACCGTCCATGAATCTGGTGTTGAATAGTAATCGCTGAGGAAGTTTTTAACGCAGGTTTCACTGGCCTCTTTTCCTGCTTCAGCACTACTCACGCCATCAGCGATAACAGCCACCAGTCCCTTCATTGTTAGAGCTGGATCATCTGGCACTCTTATACCTAAGCAATCTTCATTCTGATGTTTAGGACCTTTGTCTGTCGCCTGCCCTACAGTCGTATTGGCATAACTATTTAAATGCATCAACTGCTCCCAGAAAAATCACTTAATCAATTCACTACGACACTTCTATTAGTTGTACAGAACCGTCGTCCAGCACTTCTGCCATATGACCTGCAGGCTCTTCAAGAAACTGGACAAAGATGAAACAAACGGCTGCGGCAGCCGCAATAAACATGAAAAAGGTAGACGTTTCCACAAACGATAATACCGTTAAAAAGATCACAGCCCCGACGTTACCATAAGCACCTGTCATACCGGCAATCTGCCCGGTCATTCGACGCTGGATTAGAGGCACCATGGCAAATACCGCACCTTCACCCGCCTGCACGAAGAATGAACAACACATGGTCGCTATAACCGCTAGCGGAATTAACCAAGCACTATCGATCTGACTCAGCACCATATAGCCTACTGCCAAACCACAAATCAAAATGGATAATGTCTTTTTACGGCCAAACTTATCACTTAACCAACCGCCACCAGGGCGTGCTACTAGGTTCATAAAGGCAAAACCAGATGCTAATAAGCCTGCTGTTACCGCTGTTAGCTCAAAGGTCTCCATAAAGAACAAAGGCAGCATAGACACAACCGCTAACTCAGAACCAAAAGTAACAAAGTACGCCCAGTTTAAAATTGCGACTTGCTTAGACTTATATTGTTGTAACTCTGGCACACCACTTTTAAGGTTTTCCTTATTTACTTTGTAGATCTGACTTGTTTGAACAATAAACAATGCGATTAAACCCACATAGATAACATTACTGGCCACAGCACTTAACAGGTTAATTTTTTCTGGCCCAAGCTTCCAAGTCAGTACCGCTAACGCGATATACATAGGAATGTTCATAGCTAAATAAAAATAGAAATCACGCCTAGAAGTAACCTCCAATCCGCCTGACTTTTTAGGTTTAAAATAGGTCGAGCCCTTAGGTGTATTTCGGGCTACTCTATAAAAGAAGATTCCATACAAGAATGCAACAGCACCGGTACTCATCAGCGCATATCGCCAGCCATCTTCGCCACCAATTAATAGCGCCAATGTCGGCAATAACATGGCCGCAGCAGCCGAGCCGAAATTACCCCAGCCACCGTAAATTCCTTCAGCGACACCGACTGTCTTAGCAGGAAACCATTCACTCACCAAACGAATACCAATAACGAAACCTGCCCCGGTAAAGCCCATTAAAAAGCGCAGCAATGCAAGCTGCTCATAAGTTTGAGCAAGTGCAAATGCCGTACATACCACGCCCGATGTCATCAGCAGGCCGCTATAAATAATACGAGGCCCAAACTTATCCACCAGCATCCCGATAAGAATACGTGCAGGAATGGTCATCGCGACATTCAGAATCATCAAAGCCTTCAGCTGCTGGCTCGATAGGTCAAACGCTTCTTTCATGAACACCAATAACGGTGCATGGTTAAACCACACTACAAAGGTAATAAAGAATGCGACCCATGAGACGTGAAGCATGCGAATTTTTTTATCCGCAAAGTTGAGAATATTGAGGCTTTCACCAGACATTGGTTTTCTCCATTTATTTATAAAGTAGCTGCGTAACTGGCATTGCTAACTACAAAATAAATGCCAACAGCACTTTTCCTATATTTTTCAATCAGATACCTAATATAAAGATAAAAAACTTACTACAACAGCCCCAAAAAGACGCGTATATCAAATCAAAAAACAAACATGCGCACCATCCTAGTGCCAATGCTTCATAACAGCGCTCTAAATAGCTATCCGCTTTCTATAAATCAAAGTAAATTTCATAAAATTACATTAAAATTCATGGATTTAAACAAACAATTTCGACATGGCATAGCTTGTGCAATTAGCTTTAACAACATCTATATGTAGCTTGAAAAAGTTTCGGAGAACTGAATGCAAGAAAAGCTGGTTGTGATCGGAAATGGTATGGCGGGTATGCGTACTGTTGAAGAGCTACTCAAGTTAGCACCAGACAAATACGATATTACGGTATTCGGTGCTGAGCCTTACGGTAACTATAACCGCATCATGCTTTCTCCCGTCCTCTCGGGTGAAAAGACCATTGAACAGATCATGATTAATGGTCTTGATTGGTACAAAGACAACAACATTACCCTCTATGCGGGTGATACTAAAAAAGTTATTAATATTGACCGTAAAAAACAAATCGTTATCGCCGCTGACGGCACTCAAGCAGAATATGATCGGCTTCTTCTCGCTACAGGTTCTAAGCCCTTTATGGTTCCTTTACCTGGGCACGACCTTAAGGGAGTCATTGCATTTCGTGATATTTCAGACGTCGAGACCATGCTAAAGGCAGCTAAAGAGAAGAATCATGCCATTGTCATCGGCGGTGGTCTCTTGGGTCTTGAAGTAGCAAATGGGCTAATGATACAAGGCATGCAGGTAACTGTTATTCATAACATTGACGTACTCATGAACCGCCAGCTTGATGGCCCATCATCAAAACTGCTTGAACAATCATTAGTGGCGCGAGGCCTTAAATTTAAACTGAATTCAAAGACCACAGAACTAAAAGCAGATGAACATGGACACGTTAAATCAATCGCCTTTTCTGATGGTGTAGAGCTACCAGCAGAACTTGTGGTGATGGCTGTAGGTATTCGTCCTAATATCGAGCTAGCTCAGAAAGTCGGCTTACACTGCGAACGTGGCATTGTGGTCAACGACACACTACAAACGTTTGACCCAAAGATTTACGCAATAGGTGAATGTATTCAGCACCGAGAAGCACTGTTTGGTTTGGTCGCTCCGATCTGGGATCAAGCCAAAGTGGCCGCCAACCATTTAGCCGGCTACGGCATTAGTATTTATCGCACTCAAGCAAGCTCAACAAAGTTAAAAGTCACGGGTATAGAACTATTCTCTGTCGGTGATTTTCACGGCGATGATGATAGCGACACGCTCATTTTTCAGGACCCTAAACGTGGTATCTACAAAAAGGTAGTCTTAAAAGAAGATAAGATCATCGGCTCGGTTATGTATGGCGATACCATCGATAGCTCTTGGTATTTTAAACTTTTGAAAGATGGCACGAGCGTCGCAGACTTTCGAGATTCACTTTTGTTTGGTCAGGCGAATATCGATACTTCTGATCACGCAACCGACAAGCTTTATAATTCAGATGTCTAGAGCAAACAATATGCACAATACCTTGTTAAACCCTGTAAAGCCGAAAGAGATCAAAACAACCTGCGCCTATTGCGGCGTAGGCTGTGGCATAAGAGCCACTATCAACAATATTGATAAACGCATAATTACCGTGAAAGGGGATCAACAGCACCCTGCAAACTTTGGCCGACTGTGCTCGAAAGGCACTGCTCTAGCAGACACCTTAACGCTTGATGGAAGACTTCTTCACCCTATTTATAAGGGAGAAAAAATTAGTTGGAGCAAGGCCATAAAAGAAACCGCAGATCAGTTCAGCGCCATCATAGATAAACACGGCCCTGATGCCGTCGCCTTTTATGTTTCAGGGCAATTATTAACTGAAGACTACTACGTCGCCAATAAATTAATGAAAGGTTTTATTGGCTCATCAAATATAGATACCAATTCCAGATTGTGCATGGCCTCACCTACCGTCGCACACAAACGTGCTTTCGGTTCAGATACCGTCCCCGGCTGCTATGATGATATTGATCATGCTGAATTAATCATCCTCACAGGGAGTAATACTGCATGGTGCCACCCTGTTATTTTTCAGCGCATTAAAAAGGCGAAAGAAAATAACCCTGCACTAAAAGTGGTAGTCATCGACCCCAGAAAAACGGATACCTGCGCCATTGCAGATCTACACTTACCGATTCAATCAGGCACAGATTCATACTTGCTTAATGGTTTACTCGCTCACCTTTTTAAACAGGATAAACTAGATTTCGAGTACATTGAGCAACATGTCGAAGGATGTTCTCACGCTCTTGAGTCAGCCATAGAAAGTACGCCTGAGATTGCAACAGTAGCGAAGATATGTGGATTAAAAGAAGCCGATATTGCCACGTTCTATCAGTGGTTTTCTGACACGGACAAGGTAATTTCTGCATATTCTCAAGGCATTAACCAGTCCAGTTCGGGCACAGACAAAGTTAACGCTATTATTAACCTACACCTTGCAACCGGCAGAATTGGTAAGATCGGAGCCGGACCTTTTTCACTAACAGGTCAACCTAATGCAATGGGTGGTCGAGAAGTCGGTGGCTTAGCCAACCAATTAGCTGCACATATGGATTTCACTGAAGACAATATCGGTCGCGTGAGTCGTTTTTGGCAAAGCAGCAATGTCTCATCTTCCCCAGGCTTAAAAGCCGTTGATTTATTTGATGCCATTGAAGAAGGCAAAGTAAAAGCCGTCTGGATTATGGCGACCAGTCCTGTAGATAGCCTGCCCAATGCAAACCAAGTTAAAGCAGCCTTAGAAAAGTGCGATTTTGTCGTGGTATCAGACTGCATGCAGTTCACCGACACCACCCAGTATGCCGATATGATATTACCCGCTCTGGGCTGGGGTGAAAAAGACGGTACTGTCACCAATTCTGAACGGAGAATTTCTCGCCAACGCGCGCTACTTGCTCCGCCGGGAGAAGCAAAAGCAGATTGGTGGATCATCACTCAAGTTGCTAGAGCCATGGGCTTTGAAGAAGCTTTTCCTTACCAATCTGCCCATGAGATTTTTATCGAGCATGCACAACTATCTGCCTATGAAAACACCTTAGCTAAAAATAATTCAAGGCTAACAAAACGCGATTTTAATATATCCTCGTTAGTCGAACTTAGCCCATGCCAATACGATGAACTTGTGCCGATTCAGTGGCCTGTTACCTCAGAGTCGCCAGAGGGTACCGAGCGAATGTTCGAGGATGGGCACTATTTCACCCCGTCTGGCAAAGCCAAAATGACCGCTATTATGCCAAGAGTACCTGAGGCCAAGCTTAGTAAACAGTACTCGTTAATATTGAATACAGGGCGAATAAGAGACCAATGGCACACCATGAC